>NZ_JAGGLN010000002.1:0-300000 GCF_017874455.1 Methanobacterium aggregans
TTAACCACAACCTCCCCGGATGTGGGTTTCAATATACCGTTGAAGTGAAGAAAGAGTGTTGATTTACCAGCACCATTGGGTCCAAGAAGAGCAACGATCTTACCATTATCAACCTTGAAGTTAACGTTTTCAAGGGCCTTCGTACCGTCAGGATACTCATATACAATATCCTTTGTTTCAATAACATTCATTTTATCACCCTATTCCATTTTATACAAAATAAATAACTTTAAATAGTCTGGAATATTTATTAAACTCATTAATTGTTTTATTGTGCTCAGTATGGCCTTGTTTAAAAAAAATGTTAGAAAAAGCTGAGATATATTGTTCTATCAGAAGATACTGAAACTGGCTGTGAGGTAAGTTCCAATTGAGAGTGTGACTTCAAATAGAACTAATAAAATCAGGTTTCGAACTCCCATACTTTTTATGCTTCCAACTTCTCCCATGGTCCTGATTGAACCATCATAGCATCTTGATTCCATTGAAACATATACCTGTTCTCCTTTCATCCATGTTTTTATAAATATGTTGCTTGCAAGCATTCCCATGGATTTGTAGGATTGTTTGAAGCTTGAGTACCCAAGGCGTGTTTCCTGGGAGTGGTACATGTTGATTCCCTCTTCTAAAAACACGAATATGTACCGGTACATGAGCATGGATATTTCAATGACAACTTTGGGAACCTTCAGGCGTTCAAATATTGAAAATAGTTCAGTCATGGGTGTGGTAAGGGCAATAAATGCCATGCATGAAAATCCACCCATGATCCTTGCAAATACAAGGAAACCTCTGTTGAACCCATCCACAGTCACAGCAATGTTAAAAATTCCCATATCATATATTGGAGCACCAACTCCAAAGAACAGGGCCATGAAAACAAAGGTTATAAATGCAAATATGAATGGAACAAAAAGGAACTTCAAATAAAATTTGTAGGGAATTTTAGCAGGAAACAGTATTAATAAGGTTAAAAATAAAAATATGAAAAGGGGTACAATGGGCGATGTGGACACTAAACTCACAAGCATGGTTATTATGGCAAATAGTACTTTAAAGTAGGTATTTACATTTCTAATTCCATTTGAATGAGCATAGTTGTCCAGAGTGTTTTCAAACATCTTATCACCAATCGTGTTCGTTACAGCAGTTTAACTGAGGTTTGCTTCCACCAGTTTTCATGAATCCCTCAGTTTTCCACTGTCTTTCCCATATTATTTTTCAGCTTTCTGAGTTTCCCCTTCTTCTTCCCTTTTTCTCTTCATGTTTGCCTGGCACTGCCAGTATCCAAAAACGTACCCAATTATGATGGCACCTATTGCTGCCTGAAGTGCGAAGAGAAGGCTTTCAATTTCACCACTTGGTGGTTCCCATAATGATTGGGTCCATGGCACGTAACCTGTTGATTCTATCTGTTCACTTCCCTGATCATCTGCTCCACTGAAGTAACCCTGATCCTCACCTTTACCATTGTAAAGAGCTAGTGGGAATATTACAATTACTGCAACCAGAGCCAGAAGGAGGATTGCTCTTTTATTCACCATTTATAATGCCCCCTTCAAGGTTTCCTTGATCTTTGGCCCAATAACCTTTAAATTTTCCAGTATATCTGGTCGAAGGTTCATTATGTACTCGAATATGACCACAGTTAAAAGACCCTCTGCTATTGCAAGTGGTACCTGGGTGTATGCGTAGATCACTATGAACTTCACGAATGCTGAGCCGAAGGTTGGTATTGGGAAAGCCAGTGAGAGTTGTACCGCTGTTGTAACGTAGGTGAGCCAGTCACCTGCAACTGCTGCAAAGAATATTCCCAGTGATGGGGACCATCCTGCTTTCTGACAGCCCTTGTAGATTATCCATGCTGCAACTGGTCCCACAATACCCATTGAAAATACGTTGGCACCTAAAGTTGTTATTCCCCCATGGGCAAGAAGCAGTGCCTGAAAAACCAGTACAATTGCTGCTAAAACACTTGCAACTGCAGGTCCAAATAGTACTGCACCTAAAGCGTTACCACAAGGATGAGAGCAGCTTCCTGTTACAGAGGGCATCTTTAACGACGATAAAATGAACATAAATGCGCCTGAAACTGCGAGCAATGGTTTTGACTCCGGATGTTCTTCTGTTATCTTTTTTATCTGGATCACACCGTAGGCAATGACTGGTAATGCCAGTGCATACCAGAACACGCACCAGTACCACGGTAAGAATCCTTCCATTATGTGCATCTTTTCTATCTCCTTTGATTTTTTTGAATCTGTTTCTTCAAGCTTTTAAACTTTACTTTAATTTTCTAAAAATTTACTTTAATTTAAGTTTTACTTTAATTTCTATAAAGTAAAATTGAATAAATGTTGTATTTAAAGGTTGTTATTCTCTCTTCAAAAAGAAGTGATAGCACATTTTACTGTCCTTTTAAATTAATGAGAAAAATATCCTAAGGGAGTTGTAAAAAGAGTTTTAAAATTAAAAATTTTTTATTATAAAAAGTAATTTTACCCGTAAAAAATGAGGTATTGAAAAAAGTAACCAAAAATTAAGAAAAAGGTATTTAAAATCATTATAATACAAAAAAAACTAAAATTCAGCTTCTTTTTAAAATTGAATAAACAGAGTATGCAGCAGCCACACCTATTAAAAAACCTATGGTTGCAAGTAATCTGTGCCCCTCCAAATTGGTGTCCAGAGGATAACCCATTAAATAGTACAGGAGTTCAATTGAAACCAGACTGACCACTGTGAAGGTTATAAAGGCAGCTGAGAGTTCCCACATCCTCTTTTGATCCATGTTTTTTACACCCTTGAAAAAGAATTTTGTACAGTATCTTATGTTACTTGTTATCTTTACCTTTGATACTGGTTTATTTATTGTATTGTTAATCTTCAATTTAAGATTTGATCCTGAATTTCTTTAATTCAATGGGTTTTGATCCAACTATGCCCAAAAATCATTTAAAGAATTTCAACCCAATAGAATTTCATGGAAGTTAAAAACAGGATAATACTGGCCCTTGACGTTAAAACCATGGAAAAGGCCTTTGAAGTAGCAGATGCAGTTTCAGATTACATAGACACCATAAAAATCGGATACCCACTTGCACTTGCAGAGGGCCTTGACTCAATATCCAGGATCAAGGAGGAGTTCGGCTCAAAGATCATAGCAGACTTCAAGGTTGCAGACATCCCTGAGACCAACAGTAAAATAGCAGATCTCACCTTTGAATCTGGAGCTGATGCGATCATAGTACATGGATTCGTTGGGGCGGACAGTGTGAAGGCCTGCATGGAATCTGCAGATGAACATGGAGGTGAGGTTTTCTTACTCACGGAAATGTCACATCCTGGAGCTTCAGCATTTCTACAGCCTGCAGCTGAGCGCATTGCAGAGATGGGTGTTGAACTTGGCATTGAAAACTACGTTGCACCTGCAACCAAGATCAACCGCCTTGAAACCATCAGAAACATGGTTGGTAGGGATGCATTCATAATATCTCCGGGAGTTGGAGCGCAGGGTGGAGAAGCATCCAGTACACTGGATTTTGCTGATGCTGCAATAGTTGGAAGATCAATCTACCTTTCTCAGGACCCTGAAAATGCTGTTAAGACCCTTATAAATGGAATCAAACTTTGAACCTGCAACTTCATAAAACACATCAAAGAGTATGAAGTAGATTATTGTTTGGGGCTGGAAGTACTGCAGCCCATTTATATAACTTAAGGGTAGAAAGATTTGAAGGAATCCCAGTACTGAGAAAACTAAAACCGCAATTTTAAGGGTGAACCTGTACTCGAAGAAGGTTTCCATAAAACTGCTTTTTTCTGCAATCCAATCATTATCATGCCCAATTTCATCAATGAATGCTGCAGCTGTGCATATTATAAGTGTTATTATTCCTATGGAGGGTATTCCAAAAATAAATAGTATTGTGCTCAGTATAATTATTGAGAGAATGTGGTTTAGTGTGTCAACCTTGAATGCCAGTAAATTTCCAATCAAAACCCCAATGAATATGCATGCTGCATCTGAACTTGAAACAGCAAGGTAACTAATGCAAAGAACGCACAGAAGTCCTGTGGTTACTGCCAGAAATTTGTTGATTTTTACATCAGAAAAATCATCGGACAGCTTCATTAAAAATCCTGCCAGGGCATAAAAAATGAGGTAGAGTTCCAAAATAAACATCACTTCTCTTTTAATTCAAGTATCATATTTTTTTAATTCAATTGTACCATATAACTTCTTATTTCTGCTTTTTATTTATCATTGCCCTTGCACCTGCAACCATAAGTGGGAAAACTATGGTTGCATCCCCAATAACCGTTACAAGGTTTGAACCTGCCTTTGCCTTTGCCCATGACTTGGCCTCCTCAAGGGGTGCACCACTGAGGCTTCCTCCTTCACTGCGATCCAGTGTTATCTGAATACCTGCGTCCACTCCACCCTTGAGGATGTTCGATGCAAGTGCGTAGTGTTTTGGAAGTCCTCCTCCAAGCATTACAGTTGCAACCTTCTTCGAGTCGTACACAATGTCTGAAAGTTCGTGCATGTCTCCTGATGCGTCCAGATGGAGTTCATGGTCCTGGGTGAACATCCAGAGCTGTAGTCCAAGCATGCTGTCGATCATACCCGGTGCGTAGATTGGAACTCCCTTCTTCGCGGCTGTGTGGAGTATTGATGCTTCATCATCCACCATGCCTCCAATTTTTGAGAGAAATTCCCTTATTGTGAGGTGGGATTTTTCCTCGGCAATCGTAGACATTATATCAGTTATTCTGGTTTCAAAGACTTCAAAATCCTCAGATTTTGTGTAAAGGTCTGCTATCCTTCCCATTCCCATTTGACAGAGGTCTTCATCATCCTTCTCAATACCCCTGTAGTGTCTGCCACCGAAGGCTTCAAGGAGGTCATGGGTAAGGTTTGCACCGCTTGTTATCATAACGTCAATGTATCCATCATCTATCAGATCTCTGATTACGTTTCTAAGGCCGCCGGGTACCATGGGGCCTGCAACACTTAGAAAAACTGCCGTGTCTTCATCAGCCATTACATCTGCAAGGAGCTCTGTGGCCCTGTAAAGTCTTCCAGCACCTAGAACACCTGATTTTCCCATTTGTTCAACGAGTTCCAGTACGCTCATTTTGTCCTGGATTTTCATGTGGTTTATCTTCAGTTTAAGCATCTCCAAAAATTTTAATTCAAAAAAGAATAAGATTTCAAGCTGAAATCCCTGTAAAATTCATTGAATGAGTATTGATCTTTAAAAATAGTTTAGGTTTTGATGTATTTAAAATTAATTTTTCCATGAAAAAATTTTATAAAATTTTATAAAAAGTAGTGTGTATTATTTAATTCCTGCTATTTTATCCAGGAGATCCGTTCTTGTAACGATACCAAATGATTTATCGTCTACAACCACGATCAACCTTCCTATATGGTTTTTGTTCATGATCTCTATGGCATCTGCAATCATCACGTCTTTTTCAACGGTTATTAGGTGTTTGGACATGACTTCAGTTACCTGGGAGTGCTCATTACCCTCTGCAAGGGCCTTTGTAATATCGCTGAGGGTTAAAATTCCTAAAATTTTATTTTCATCATCTGTTACTGGCGCTCCCTCTATATTTTCATGGGTTAAAAGTTTTGCAGCTTCTTTTAGACTCATGGAATGATTTATCTTTATGATTTCAAAGGTTGCAATTTCCATGACAGTTTTTTTAGGTATGCTCCGTATTGCAGTTGTGTCGAGAAGCAGGATGTTGTCCATGTCGTCCCTTCCAACAATGACCCCATCAACAATGAGCTTGTTTACAGGTGTTGGTCCCACCCTTATCTTGTCACCCAGGTCCAGGGTCTTGATGTTTCCAACGGCCTTTACAGCTGCTTCACATTCACCTGGATGTGGCACACTTGTGAACTCTATCTTGGCAACTGAAATGTCTTTGAGCTTTTTACCACCTTTATATATGGGTACATGGGATTCCTTGTTGCTGTCTGAGATGTTAAGGGTGTGATAAGCTTTCACAGTTGGTTTGTAACCTCCTCTTGGGCCTGGAACACCTTTTACAAGACCTAAACTTCGGAGAGACTGCATCTGATTCCTTATTGTACCGGGATTACGGTTCATTACCTCAGCTATTTCCTCGCCCTTAATGGACTTACCTTCAGCATTCCTGTACAAATTTATGAGACTTTGCAGTATTTCTTTCTGAACCGATGTGAGCATTCAAACCACCTTTAATATTTATTATTATTTATAATTATAATTATAAATTTATCATGGTTATACATATATAAGTCTTTTTAAATATTTTTGAGTTGGGCTGTGCTGTATGAAGGAAATGATAATTGAGTAATGGACTTTAAGCTCAATATTATTGCACCATAGCTAATTCAGGAAGCTAAAAAAGAGTTTTTCAATGTGTGAATGTGGGGTTGTCGTGAAAGGGATTGGAGACCTTACTTTGATAAATGTAAATATAAACAATAACTACCCAAAATTCCTATAAAAATCAATAATAATATAGTTATTCCAAAAAATATAGAGTCATAACCTTTAAAATAGCCTTTAACAATATTAAGAGCTATGATAGAAGGTATGAGCAAACCTATTAACCATTTTATAGTTCCTTTTTTATTTTCTACATTAGAAGGAGAGTGATTAATAGAAGAGGAGTTAGTAAGATTTGTTTCAGGCTTAAAAAAAATTCTTGTCCTTATTTGTCTAATCAACCTATTTGTTAACTTTATAAAGTTCTCAATAGATTTTATAAGAGAAAGAAGACTTAAAATTTTAGCTTCATATTGAATATGAGGAGGGACCTTAACACCCTGAGATAATGCAAGACTATCCCTTGTAGCATAATGAGTTGGTCTTAAACCACGTATTATATCTCCTTGTGAAAATTTCCATTTAATATTCTCAATTTCTTCGAGAATTTCAATTTCTTTATCAAATTTATCAAAAGTTCTAATAAAAGACAAATCAGAACACACTGAAGTATGCAAATCTTCCTTCTGAATTTTATTTAAAGAAGTTTCAATTTTATTTAAAGAAGTTCCATGATATTTCTTTTCAATAGCCCTAATTACATCAGCATATGTTTTTTCTTCCCAATTGGGTTGAGATCTATGTTGTAAACCCCACTCTGAATCAAATCTTTCATTAATAGGAGGTCGTTCAAAATTTTTATAATATAAATCCGCATGATAACCAATCCAAGAACCACTCCAAGATTCTTGAATTTGATTTATGATATCTAAAAGAGCATTTAAATCTTTTTTATAAGATAAAGCCTTTTTTATATTTTTATTAAAGTTATCTAACTCTTTCTGAAGATTATCAAGAAATTCAATCTTTTCGTTATTTTGAGCCATATAATCCCTAAAATAAATTTAATTGACCTTGAAACCCAATAAATGTTGGAATTGAGTTTAACAAGTTAAATAATCAAAATTATTACACAAAGCCATTATTCTTAAGGTTTAATTAAAATTAGATTAATTAAAAGTAATATAAAAAGTTAATCTTTTATCCCTCCATTTTGAACTTACTATTTTAATAGTAATTACTACTGAAATTCCAGTACATGGACCCTAAAACTATTCTCGAAAAACTTGAAAACACCCTCAAAAATAACGATATTGAGTTTAAGAAAGATATTGAAGGTTTAGGCCAAGTTGATGCAACAGAAAAACGATCAAATGGATACCAATTTACATTACAAGACCACTTGAGAGGTTTAATCTTAGCGTTACTCAGTAATCAACACCCTTGGAAACCCATAGCAAATAACCTTGACAACCTAGAAACAATATTCCTCGATTATCAACCAGAAAAACTCAGAAAAACAGACTCTAAAGACATTATAAATACAAATTAGGGTTATTAACTGTCATCAAAAAGATCGATCTAACCATCTACTCGTATCGCATACATTAATTGATTAAAGTGATATCAAAAAGATCCTGAAAAAAAGAGTTAAGATGGTTTGTGGATTGAATTCAACTCATTTACTTGCTTAATTTATTTTTAATCTTTTTAAATTGAGCGATAAGTAAGATATTGCATAAAAATTGGTTTATACTTGAAAAACAAACTAATAACTTAATTAAAGTTGTAATGGAGGTTGTTTTATGAAGATAAGTGCAAGGAATGCTTTAGAAGGAACGGTTGAAAATGTGGAGATCGGGGCAGTTATGGCCAGTGTAAAAATTAACATAGAAAATCCTGGTGTTATAACAGCTGTAATAACCAAAGAATCTGTTGAAAAGCTTGGAATAAAAAAAGGAGATAATGTTTCCGCAATAATTAAATCAACAGAAGTCATGGTTGGAAAGGATTAACCACCTAAAAACCAATTTCTATTTTATTTTAAAAAGAAACTTGAAAATTTATTTCTGAAGATTATTCTTAATTTGAATATTTAAATTTTTCTTTATTCTACTCAATTCTTTAATAAAAAGCCAAAAAACAGTTATTCAGGCAAAACTAAATCTTTCAAGAATTTAAGAGTAAAATATAAAGCAAAGCACTAAAAAAAGAATAAAAAAGTGAAATATGGTTTATTTCCTTCTTGGCACTATAAATCCACTGATGACAGCTAGAACAGCCAGTATCAAATAGTTTATTGGCATACCTGTTTTCTGCATTCCAATTGTTCCTTCTTCAGTTGATGCTGCTTCTACTGTTGGAGCTTGGAGTATATTTACTCCTGCGGATAGTGTTTGATTTCCATCTGTTCCTGTTACTGTTGCCATTCCAGGACCTTCATCACCTCTTAAAATGGCAAATGCCGATCCAAGACTCCAAGGAACTGTAACAGATTTACTGCCAACGTTACCAAGGTCTGTTTTGAAGGTTACCTCTGGACCGCTGAAGAATTGTGCGGCATCAGCACTGTGATCAACACCATTCGAATCTGTGTAAACATTTACAGTGACCTTAGAGGTTTGACCTGTGTAGATTGTGGACGGATCTGCTGGTTTGATGTTCATGACAAGCCATGGGCTGTACATGGTACTCTGCATATTAGTATCTACGATGTAGATTCTTCCTGCTGCTGGTCCCGAGTTGGAACCCCACCAGTTGAGTGTGGCATTCTGTAAACCACCGTAACGGGAATAGATATCTTTACCTAAACTTGTTGCATTGTTTCCAACAAAGCGGCTGTACTTAACAGTTAAAATATCATAAGCACTGCAGATTGCTCCACCATTGTTGCCTGCAGTGTTTTTGTTGAAGTTACAGCCAGTAATGGCAATACTCCAGTAACTGTATACAGCACCACCATCAGTTGTTGCATTGTTTTGGTCGAAAATACTGTTGTTGATTACTGTGGTTGCAAGTAACCCTGAATCAGTCCAAACGGCACCACCATACTCTGCACTGTTACCTGTGAAAGTACAGTCTGTGATTGTCATTCTTCCATCACAGTGGTAAACTGCACCACCATACTCTGCAGTGTTACCTGTGAAAGTACAGTGATTTATGGTCATATCTCCATCGTTACCAATAGCTCCTCCGTAATCCCCGCTATTATTTTTGAAAGTACAAGAGTTTATCGTCATATTGGCGTTATAATTGTTGTATATTGCACCCCCAAACCCGTTTGTCGCGTTAAAGAATGTTAGGTTCTGGATTGTAACACCAATAGCATTGTTGTAGAATATCTGGTTTCCTGCTCCGTTTATTATGGTTCTGTTCTGGCTTTGACCTTGTATTGTAATTGGCTGGTTAATTGTAATTTGATTGTTTCCTGTTCCACTGTACGTTCCATCTGCAATGTTTACAGTATCACCTGCTACCGCGGTACTTACTCCTTTTTCTATTGTGAGAAAGGGATTTTCTGAGGTACCGTTTCCAGTAGTATCATTTCCAGTGGTATTCACATAAATATCAGCAGCACTAACTGCAGAAACAGAAAGCAAAACAGCAATTAAAGCAAGTGTAATCAGTGTTATTTGTTTTTGCATCTTTTCACCTCCTTCATGCTCGATCATCGTGCCACTCCTTTTAGAGAACCTTGCTTTTTTAATGGCACTTCAGATGAAAGCTGTTTTATGAAAATCTCCACTAAAAGTTACAGCAAAGGTTACTAATGAGTGATACACACTAATATGAAAAGTTGCAATTCATATTAATATTTAACTAAATAAATCATGATACAAACCTTTAAATATTAGACATATCCGCAAAAATTCATTGAAAAAGTGAACATTCCCCAATCTACTATTTTAATTCTTAGACACATTCCATGACAGAACCATTAACAAAAAAAATTCCAAAAAACTAGGATTTTATAATTTCATTACTATCTGGCCAAGATCCATTCTAAAAAATAAAATTATGCCAAAATAAAAAAAAATAGAACAGTTTAATCTTTCTTTTCAATATCACAACCTTATTATACAATCTATACAATTTGTTCTGTTACTCTAAAAGAAGAAATTCTTATTAAAACCCCCACTTTTAGGTCAGTAAGGAAGGAGTAATGTTCTGGTGTGTCATGTAATGTGCACGACAATTGTAGATCTTTTTAAAACTATAAATGGTCCTTTATCCACATTCATTTTTATGTTTGTGTTGCCTTCTCCACTGTAAACACCATTTTGATATGTGAACAGTTCCATTTTCAGCAACTGATCCCACTCCCTTAGCAATTGTAAGGTATGGAGCCTCTGCACTTCCATTGTTGGTGTCTGAACCATTGGTACTCACATAAACCTGTGAAGAAGTTGGCAATGGAGAATCACTGCCACTGGGCACTGAAATCAAAATAGCAAAGATGGCAAGTATAATGAACATAAATCGTGTTTTAGTAGGTTTTACTTGTTTTTGCATCTTTTCATGCTTGTTCTTAATATGATATTATTACATTATCATATTCAAATCAGAATAATACATTCACAATAATAAAACTTATGGTTTTCTCTTCAAAATACGGATGTTCAAAGCAAATAAAGACATTTAAGAAAATTTAACAACTTCCCAAGAAATAATACTTTGAAATTAAACACCTTTACATATAGCAACTAGAATATAAAAATAAAATTCCAGAATACCATGTAAAAACTGATTAACTAAATACAAAACACCACAAAAACATTAAAACTGTTCAATCACAACAAAAAGGACTATTCACAAAGATACAAATAGAAAAAAAGAGATAATTTGAATTTTGCTTCAGATCAGTGAAAAATAACTTTTGACAATCATGATGCGGCATTATAGTTTATGTCAGTGCGTGCAACATAAAAAAACTATTAAAAGCACCATAAATCAATTTAATCAACATATTCCTATTTATATTTTATATGAGAAAATATACGAACGAATTTAGTTGATAATACGTCGCATGTGAGATAAAAAGCAAAAAAAGATTAAAAAACTTTAAAAAATTCAAATAAACAACATTGAAGACGTTTTAAATTATAGGTGAATAAAAAAATGTTAGATATAGCTTTTAAAGATTTTAAGGCCAAAAAAGGCCGCACAGCCATGTGCATTATCGGTATTGTGGTGTGTGTTTTACTAATTGGTACCGTTAACCTGGTTTTGTATGAAATGGAATCCGGACTCAAGGGTGACCTTGGAACAGTCAACGGAAAATTATACTTCGAAAAAAATGGGACAAGCTACCCGCCATCTGGGAGCATAATCTCAGAGAGTCTTGGAAATGAACTATTAAACCGTAGCGAAGTTGATCAGTCTAAGAGTACAAAAGCTTTATTTGTACCAATTCAGGGAAGTGACAATGCTCAGTACACAATGATGGTAGGTATCACACCAGGTAAGGAACAGGCTTTCATACAAAATGCCAAAGTAACTGGTAAAAGTTCACTGGTGGGTGAAAGTGACAATGCCGTTATCATTGGATCAGAAACTGCCAAAAACTACAATGCAACAGTGGGAAGCACAATAACTGTTCAGGGAAACAAATACAAAGTCATTGGCATAATGAAAAAGGTGGGCAGTGGATGGCCCCTTACCATTGACAATTCCATTATCATGTCCCTTTCACATGCACAGTCAGTCATGGACATGTCTGGACTGGTATCCACAGTTATAATCTCACCCACAGGATCCATTGACAATGCAGAGACCAGCCTACAGGATGCATATCCCAATTACACCATCTACTCACAGAAAGACACCCAGAAAACAATTGATGACAATCTAAGCCAGATCAGGATATTCATGAACATGATCAGTACCTTCATATTCGTGGTTTCGGTGATCATCATCATGATCGTTATGATGATGTCAGTCAAGGAAAGGACCAAGGAAATAGGGACTATGAGGGCTATTGGAACCAGTAAAAAGAAGATTTTGGCACTGATAATTTATGAATCACTCATCTTGAGTTTGATCGGTGGTGTTATTGGAATCCTGCTCATGTCCCCTACATACAGCATGTTGGGTGTTTTGATGGGTGCGAAAAATGTCAATTTCCTCAGTTTCAACATACCCAGTGCAATAGTCACCCAAATACTGGCGATAGTCTTTGTCATTGGAACGTTCAGCGGACTCATACCAGCTTACATTGCCACCCGTATCAGTCCCATAGATGCTTTAAGATATGAATAAAGGAGGTGTGTTAAATATGAAAAGTTTAGTAAAGGGAGAAGGACTTTGGAAAACCTATAAGCTCGACAGCACCGAAGTCCACGCCCTTAAAGGATTGAATATAACCGTTGATGAGGGTGAATTTGTATCCATAATGGGACCATCCGGTTCAGGAAAATCAACACTCCTCAACATGATCGGGGGTCTGGACACCCCTACCAAGGGAGATCTTTACATAGGGGATAGAAAAAAATCCTCAATGAAGGATTCAGAACTTACAAAGATGCGAGCAGAGAATATAGGATATATATTCCAGACTTTTAACCTTTTACCTGCCCTGACTGTCCGGGGTAATGTGGAATTCCCCATGAGGAACCTATCCGGTGATAAAAAACTCAATAAACAGTCCAGAATTAAAAGGGCTGAAGAATGTGTAGAAATGGTTGGCCTGGGTCACAGGATGAATCAGCTTCCATCCAAGCTTTCTGGAGGGGAAAGGCAGAGGGTGGCTATTGCCCGTTCACTGGTTAACCATCCAAAATTCATTTTAGCAGATGAACCAACAGGAAACCTGGACAGCATAGCCACTGCTAACATAATTGAACTCCTCCATCAGGTTAACGACGAAGGAACCAACGTGATCATGGTTACCCATGACGTGGAAACCACTAAAGATACACGGGTGATGCGTATTAAGGATGGATTGATCGAAGATTAAATCCACCTTTAACCTTATTTTTTAGTATTCCCGGATATAATATTTTGACCAATAGCATCTCTGAAGCGCCTACCTAAAATCACAAATTAGCCTCATTTTTCATCCCCCTCCTTTTTCTACTGTAGAACTTAATTTTCCAGTGAAGGTTTTAACATATTTATTCATCAGACAAAGTGTTTCAATGATTATAACTGGCTTGGAGTTGGATCTTTTCATTTTTCTTCCATCCAATTGTTCTCACATATATTTAAAGCTCGATTTACAAAATAACATACAGGAGTGATAGTATGGATTTTGAAGATTGTATAAAATTTGCAAATGAAACACCTGTTTGCTACCTTGCAACTGCAGACAGAGACCAGCCCCGTGTAAGGGCACTTGGATTCTGGTTCGCAGATGAAACTGGATTCTACTTTCAGATAGGATCCATGAAAGATATGTACGGACAGCTGCAAGCAAATCCTAAAGTTGAAGCATGTTTCTGGCAGCCAGATGAACAGACAGGGACCATGATGAGGGTTGCAGGTGAAATAGAATTTGTGAATGACCCAGAACTTAAAAAGAAGGTTTTAGAAGACAGACCATTTTTAAAGGAGTTTGGGATGACATTCGATCATCCAGGACTGATAATTTTCAGAATTGCCAAAGGTGAAGCATACTTCTGGACCATGCAGACCAACTTCGAACCTAAAAAGATGATTGAGTTCTGAAATCACTGCAAATCCCAGTTTTGAATTAAAATAAAAGTTATTTTATAATTTATTTTAAAATTAATTCTTTTTTTATGAAATTAATAGGAATAGTACTACTAAATAAAAAAAATAAAAAAGTGAGAGATTTTATTTCCTTCTTGGCACTACAAATCCACTGATCACAGCTAAAATAGCCAGTACAAGATAGTTCAATGGTAAACCTGTGTTCTGCATTGCTACTGTGTTGCTTGTTGTGCTGCTTGCTGCATTGGCAGTTGGAACTTCAAGAATGTTGACACTACCTGAGAGTGTTTGAGCATCAACATTGGCTGTTATGAATGCCATTCCACTTACTGGGTCGCCTGCTGCGTTCCAAGCCCTTAAAACTGCGGTTGCAATACCATTAACAGTGTACTTGGTTATGGTTTGACTTCCAACCTGTCCAAGGCTTGTGGTGAATGTTACCGGAGTTCCATCTGGTACGTGGCCGTTTGCAGGGTCGTGGTAAGTCCCATTACTATCGTAGAGGAAGTTTGCTGTTAATGTGGTTGTTGTGCCCCCATTCATAAGGACCTTTGTTGGATTTAAATTCATAACAATCCACGGAGCATAGTAAGTTGACTCTAAATTAGTTTTATCCGCCCCTACAGTGTTAGGACCACTGTTACTACCCCACCAGTTGTACTTAGCGTCCAGAACCTGACTTGATGAAACAGGTGCTGCAGAGAGTAATTTAGGCATCATACTAGTGGTGTTGTTGTAGTATACTCCATATGGAGTGTTTCCATAGAACCTGTTGAAGTTGATCAATAGTTCGTTGGTAATTGGATTACTGTCTTTCAAAAAACTAAACATTGGAGTCTGGAAGTTTTGGATGTATATGCCACTTCCAACGTTGCTCAGGAACTGGTTACCGATTATCTTATAGGAGTAATTACTTCTTGGACTTAAATACAGTCCTCCACCCAAACTTGCTGATTCTTCTTTGTTTTGTTGTTCAACTGCTTTATTGTTCTTTAATGTACTGTTTGTCATGTTAAACGTAACATCATAACCATAAGGATTAGCTATAGCACCACCACGTGATGCAGTGTTACCCGTGAATGTACAGCTTGTGATCGTTGTAGTAGTCTGAGAATCCATGTAGATGGCACCACCTTCATAATATGCAGTGTTACCTGTGAATGTAGATTCCGTGATTGTTGCTGTTCCATCGCATTGGTAAATTGCACCACCTTCATAAGCACTGTTACCTATGAATGTAGAACGATTTACAGTTAAATTTCCATCATTCATGATGGCTCCACCATATTCAGATCCGGTGTTGCCTTTGAAAGTACAGTCCTTTATTATTGCAGTAGCATCCTCATAGTTGTAGATTGCACCACCACCATAGTTATTGACAGAATAATCGCCATTGTTAGTTCCGTTTATGAATGTTAAATTCTGAATTGTAACAGTTCCACTGTGAATGTTGAATATCCAATTAGTGCCTGCTCCGTTTATTATGGTTCCTGTTTGGCTTTGACCAATGAGGTTCATACTGTAACCGATTGTTATGTTTGTGTTGCCTTCTCCACTGTAAACACCATTTGCTATGTGCACAGTTCCGTTTTCAGCAGCTGATCCAACTCCCTTCTGTATTGTAAGATAAGGAGCCTCTGCACTTCCATTGTTGGTGTCTGAACCATTGGTACTCACATAAACCTGGGAAGCAGTACCAACAGGAATAGCACTGACACTGGATACTGAAACCAGAATAGCAAAAATAGCAAGCATAATGAACATAAACTGTGTTTTAGTAGGTTTTATTTGTTTTTGCATCTTTTCACCTCCTTTATGCTCGATCAGTGTAGCACTCCTTTTAAAGAACCTTGCTTTTTTTAATGGCACACTTGAAACAATGGTTTTAAGTGAAAAACTCCACTAAAAATTGCAACAAAGTTTATTAGTAAGTGATACACACTAATATGAAAAGTTATAACTTATATTAATATTTAACTAAAAAAATCCCAATAAAAGACTTTAAATACTGCAACAATCACCAAAAATTCATTAAAAAAGTGAACATCCTCCCAAGGTAGAATCATATATTTCATCCCATTATCATTTCAGTTTTTAAATACCTTCCCTGAAAAAACACTTATAAATATTAATACCAAAAATTCTCAACCCTTTTAAGATTCCTAAATTCAATTAAATAACGTAATATCGTGAAATATATCTTAAAAATAAGATTTCATGTTAAACATTGATTATACATTAAAATTTAATAAAAAAAAGGTTATTTTTAAGTTTTAATATTCTCCTTAGCTGGATCCAAAGACTGTTCAAAGCCCCTCAACGAACCTAACGATGTAATCAACTGTAATATCCTGCTGTTTTTCCCTTGTTATGGTGCTGTTGTTGTCACCAGCCTGCACACCGTAGTCACCGAAGTTGTAGTGGTTGCCTCCAGGTATGGTTATGAAGGTGGTGTTTGCAGGGAACTTGTCCAGATTTTTAGAGATATCTTCAGCTGTTGCCAGCCCGTCAAGGGATCCCCTGATTGAAAGGGCTTTGAAAGTGGCATTTGATGCATTTGTGGAGGGATAAGCTGCCAGGTATATGACTCCTCTGATTTTATCCTGATGCTTCATGGCGTATTCAGATGCAAAAACTCCACCGAGTGAATGACCCCCAATCACCCATTCATCGATCTCTCCATGTTTAGCTATGACAGCACCTGCTTTATCACTACCAAAAAATGCCAGGTTGAATGGCATTTTAACAATGATTGTTGTGTATCCTTTTTGAGCAAGTTTAGAAGCCATGACTGAGTAAGCTTCAGCCTGAATCTTGGCTCCAGGGTAAATTATGATTCCAGTTGTGCTCTTATTTGTGGTGGGAGTGAATGTGATGTAATCAGAGCTATCTGATACACTGTAAGTTTCTGTTGATTTAAGCGCAGTTAAAGCCTTGCTATCAGCGTGATAGTAATCAGAAACATAGAAAGTGAATGCTGCAGCTATTATGAGAAATACAGCTAAAACAGTTAGTAAAATCAGCTTCTTTTTGGAATTTACATATTTCATGATTATGTCTCCCATTCAGAAGGTACCTGACTCTTATTTTAATTAGATCTACAGCCACTAAACATTTTTTTAAATTCAAAGGCATCTGCAGGAAGTATGACTTAAAATTTTGTCTTTAAGTTCAAATTTACTGATTTTTTTAAGTATTCAAAGTTTGTCACTTGTTTTTTGAAGAAATTCTGTTTATATCTTTTAGATTTCAAACATGAAAAAGATTAGGGTTTAGTGAGATTGAATCTTTGGTTAAATGGATGGATTGATTTGTAAATTTGAAAAAGAGCATCATGAATACAATGCCAAGCCTAATTGATAATTAAAAACATCTAATTTTTTAAAAATTGAGTTTATGCAACTATTTCTAATGTACTGGTATTTCTAAAATTCCCTGCTCGTATTTTTGATGTATTTGATTTTTCTGAACTTTAAAACCGCATTTACTGCATTTAATTGATTTTTTAGTCTTTGTGGGTATCATAACACCCCGATCTTTTTTGTGAATTAACTCACTCATTATTCATCACCTTTTAAGTTAATAGTATCATAGGTTTAATAATTAATAAATATTCCGATTTTAACCGCTCCAAATGGAGTAAAATAACTAGAATGTTGATAGTATAATTAGATCAATAATATTTCATAAACCTTATGTTCCTTTTACAAATTTCAGGACATTAAAACAGATATAAAACTCGGAGAAAGTTTAGAGGAAAATTTATAAAAAATTATAGGATTCAGATCATTTTTAGTTAATAGAAAGGTTCAGTTTTAACATGGAAAAAATGTATCGAATTTTCTTAACTATCCACTACACTACCTAATATGTTTTCAGTAGCTTTAAAGCTTCGGTTTTTTTAAGGGAAGTTTTTCTAATTTTCATGAAACTTTTAGAGGAAATGCTCCAGAATGCCCATAACAATTTATTGGTTCGGTTAAAGATATAAAAACAAAACCCTGTGAAACTCAGTGAATTGGATGAAAAGAATGAGATTTTATGGGTTTGGGAGTAATACTATGACAGAACACAAACAGGTCGAAGTTGAGGTAGATGAAGATTTTTGCATCCTTGTGGATGAGGGACTGGAGGATATTGTTAAGAACTTCTTTCACTGGGAGATCGAAACCTGCAACTCTTGTATAGATTATAAAGGTTCAGTATGGATAGAATTTTGTGACTTTCATGATTGGGAGCAGTTTTTAGAGTTATCATTGAGAAACAACATTGCAGTAAACGGAAATGGTTACAAACGTGAAACTCTATGGACTTTTCTCCAGGAAAAATCCAAGGCAAAGGTTGTATTCGATGAGGAAGTCATAGACAATCCAAATGAGGAAGATGGATTTGTAGGAACAGGAGTTCTTGTGATCTGTGTTGGTTTGAACTTTCCCAATGAACTGCTGAATGAATTTAAAGAGCTGTTATTTGAGGTTTTACCCCTTGAATGATCCTATTTTTTTTAATTCAAGTAGCCAATACACCATCCCATGCCGAGTTTCAAATGGAGTAACAAAGTAATATATTTCACTAAAAGAAGATGTTTTATAATTTGCATCCACATAATTAAGTAAAATACCCATTTATCAGTTTAAAGCTTTGAAGAGGTTGTAAATGCCGTGAATAGAGTGTTTATCTAATATTTTTGGCTTTTGTTTTAGCATATACCTCTTTCATATTCACATTTATCCTGATTTATCGTCTTTCAGACAAGACAGAAATAAAGTCTTTTTATCAATTTAGGAAAAATCTTAAAAATAAGTGATAATGACCAATAAATGCACGTGACAGACCCTTAATCTGCCCATTAAAGACTATTTTAAAACCATTTAAACTGTATTTGAAGAACAAGCTGATCCCCTCTGTGTAGAAAGATTTGGTCAATCGGCCTGACTCGGTAAAGACCTGGAGCTGAACCCCCCCCTTGGGTGCAGCACCCTATTTACTTGTGTAATGACCCAATTTTTACCCAATAAGCTGCACTCCCCTTCACCCCCATTTTTTTCTATGTCTAATATTGTTTGGATTGGACAATTTCAAATGTAATAATAGTTACTATCTTCAATTTCAGCTTGGGGTGCTATACTCAAATATATATTATGTTAATTTTGAAAATATAATATTACAATTTTTTTAAAGGGAGGTTAAAATGCAATTTAAAAGAAAGACTGAGGGAAAAAATTCCATTTCAAAAATTGTTAACTGGAAATTATATATAATTTTACTAATTGCAAGTATCTTTGGAGCGATAGCTATATGGCCATACATTCTCACGCTTCAAGGAGACTTACTTCAAAGTTCATCAATACCTTTATACAAGGTCGTGGCTGCTCAGCTTATCCAGACCATGGCCCTGTCTGCTTTTACCATCTTTATTGGCCTTTATCTTGCCAAAAAAGTTGGACTTGGACTTCCAATCCTTGAAGGATGGCTTGAAGGCAGGGAAGTTAAAAGCTATTTGAAATCCATACTTGGAATATCCATTGGGCTTGGATTATTAGCTGGTATCCTGATAATCGGACTTGATTATTTCTTTTCCTTTGCAGGTGTGTCAATCAATCTAACTCAATCTTCAATAAATCCTCCTGCATGGCAGGGATTCCTAGCATCTTTCTATGGTGGAATAAATGAAGAAATCCTGTTAAGATTATTCTTAATGACTTTCATTGCATGGATAATCTTTAAAATCAAAAAAACAGAGGAAGGAAAACCAACAAACAACGGCATGTGGTTAGCTATTGTTTTAGCTGCAGTTATCTTTGGAGCCGGACATTTACCAGCAGCAATGGCTCTAACAACACTCACACCCCTGGTAATTGTCCGTACCATTATTCTAAATGCTGTTGGTGGAATTATATTTGGATGGCTTTACTGGAAAAAGGGCTTAGAATCAGCTATGATATCTCATTTCTCTGCAGATATCGTGTTGCACGTAATCGTGCCATTGACAGTGTTGATTTAAAGCATAGATTTTAAATCTCTTTTTTTTAAATTTTTTACCAAAATTATGGGTTTAAAATTTTTTTAAGTTCCAGCTTGTGGCTAACAACCCGTAGTTGGGAGGCTATAACATCATAGTTATACGTATAACAAAAATTAGGGTTACACTTCAGAGATTCAAATCATAGGAGTAATGAATTGAATTTTTAAGTGTAAAAAGACCTATTATCCGTAATTTCACAGATTATGAGGGCGGCCTAGGTTCAATTCCCCCAATGGATCCTGTTAATTATCACCCCAAAAATGCAAAGGGGCCTTGGCTTTCAGTTGATTTTCTTCTTCTTTTAACAAAAATAATAACTGATGATAATGATCATACGGTTTCTGCCTGAAAGGGTGCAGGTGAGGGGTTCAGCTTTAAGTAGGACATTCCCACCTTAAGGGGCATTTATGGGCCTTCAGTCTACATCTATATTTATAAGTGTGCTTCCATTTTTAATAAGTGGAAATGAAAATAGATTATTGGATGGTGATAGAGTATGAAAATTAAGTACACTACCCTGATAGTTGATGATATGGATGAGTCAGTTAAATTCTATACAGAAGTTATGGGATTTGAAATAGATAGCCAATACAACCTGGGACCCGCAGGAACAATCACATTACTGAAAGGGGATGGGGATGCTATGATAGAGCTTATAAAAAATCCATTAGATGAAACTGGTCTGTTCTCGGTGGGAATGGATGTTGAAGACATAAACACCACAGTGAAAGAGCTCAAATCAAAAGGTGCCAAAATCACCATGGAACCCACACCAATAACAGTTGGAACCCTAGCCTTCCTAGAAGACCCAAACGGAATCAGAATAGCACTAATTCAACACCACTAATCCCATTTTTTAAAATTTTACTAAACCTCCAGTGGAGCAAACAGGAACTTTGATAACAGGAGGATCTGGGATATAAAAATCCACTTCTTCTGTTATCTACGATTTAAAAGTGCCACGTAACAGACTGCGAATTTTTTGAAGATAATTGAAAGGAATCCGAACCTACCCGTTGGGATTAAATTGCCTAGCCTGGACTTGAAATAAAAAAGGCTTAACAATATGTAACTCCACACCATTTCTACTTTATCAGCTGCCAAGACTCAGGCTTTTTTTTGTAGTTTTCACCATAACTTTTCTACTGTAGAAATTACTCTTTCTGTGAAGGCTTAAACATGTCCATCCCTCAAAAAAAGGTATTTTAAAACTTATTTTTTATTAAATGGTGAATTTCAGATGGAACCCGACCAATGGACTCCAAGAAAATTATATGTGGCTTTGATTATATGTAACGTTATGGCAGGATCAATAAATTTGTGGGGAGGAGCCTTATCTTTAATTTTAGGGGTTGGTGCAGTAATCCTCGCTGCGTTGAATAATCAAAATTGGCCAATGTTCTTATTATTAGCAATATTTATATTTTTAATCACATTTAGCCGGGAACTAAGGTCTGATTCTAAAAAATAAAAGAGTATATAGTAACAAAACCTCAAATGCATGTACTTCATGACCACAATTAGTTCATGATAATCTATAAACCTTGATGTTGCCCTGGCTGAATAGCAGTGTGCCCCTGCTTATCCAAGCAGAGTTACCCATATTCAATGATCCTCCACCCCTGTTGGCTTCTGCAAGGTTGCCTAAAGCTCCGGGCATTTGAGTAGTTGCATTATGGGATGTTCCATCTGGAAGTGAAGGTGGGCTGTTAGATGAATTTCCAGGGAGGGTTTTATTTCCCATATCTGGAGGGCTGTTGGAACTGTTTTTAGGTGCTGTTAAATTGTCTTTGAACTGGGATTGTCTGGAATTTGTGTTCCATGACATGTTAACTCCTCCAAATGGGAATGAATAAGGGAACAGAGGATTCCAGAGGTACTGATAATTGGTGCTGGACATTGAACCCTTTCTGGTCATACTTATTCCATATATGGTTTGATTAGGATATTTCTGTTTTATATCTGTAAGATTTCCTGTTTCTACCTGCATTCCCAGTACGTACTGCACCCAGTAACCTGTGTGATAATCATCAACCATTATTATGCCACTTGAATTAATTTTAGATGGGATATAACTCGCTTTAATCTGCACGAGCTCGTTGTACTGGTCTGAAGTTATACTGGGACCCATATCAGAGAACGTGCCTGCGGCCGTGTAAAAACTGGAAAAAGCAAATAAAACTGCAATTAACGTTACAACACCAATTTTAAATCCTTTTTTAGATGGAATCCTGTTTGAAATCCATTTTTCAATTAGTTTCAGTCCAAGGGGTACTAAAAGGGCAACTGGGACAAAAGCCATTGCTATGAATCTTTCCTGATAATCTGATGGTAGAGCTGCCAGCACCACCAAAATTAGGGTCATGACAAGGTAAGCCAAAGATAAAAACGTCTTTTTACTTACTGTTAGATTTTCGGGTTTTATTTTCTCTTTTAATCCATTGTAAAAGATTTTTATTGCTGCAAAAACCCCTAAAAGGAATGGAATGGTTAAAAATATGGTTAGGTTAATGGATCCAACCACCCGATCCAAGGTACTTGAAGAACCATTTAAGAATGACAGTACAGTGGTGAACTTGGTAAACATTAAAGGATAAACTGTGAAGAGCAGAGCGAGTCCACCTAAAATTAAAGCTGCCACTAAACCGAATATTTTAAGGTCTAATAACGGTAGCTTACGGGTTTTGTAGGTTCTGAAAATTAGGTCGAAAACCAGGAGGAACACAACTATCATCACTGCCAGCATTCCAGTGTAGATGTGGGTTAAAATACTGCACAAAAGTAGTGCAACAGTTATTGTTCCATATTTTTTCCACTCCCCTGTGTTTTCAAGCCATTTAACTGTGAAGTAGATCAAAAGAAGAAGGAAGAAAACTCCCACCAGGTTCTGCATGAAATCTCCGATCATCTGGAAGTATGAAACATTCACAGTCACAAGGAACGCGCTTAAAAGGGCAGGAACTTTGGATTCAATTTTTAATTTGTCGCTGAATGTTTCTGTAAGTAGATAAGCTGGAAACGCCATGAGGGAACCTATGAGTGCCATTCCAATTTTTATACCGAAGAATGGGTTTCCAGTCAATGCCACAAATGGGGTTAATAAATAGTAAACAAGTGGAGGGTCATTACTGGCTGGAAAACCTGTTTGGAGAATACTCAAAATTTTAAGGTTGTAAAACGGGCCGTCCATACCATATGAAAGGCTGTAACGTGTTAATACATACATATCCAGTGCAAATGAGAATATGAATATTGAAAGAAGGATGATTAAGTACGGTTTTTCTCTTATAAACGTTTTGATTGACATAAAATTTTACCTCAAAGATATTCCGGAAATATTCATTGTTAAAATTCACTATAAAACTGATTCACGCATTAAAATAGAATTAAAATTAGATATAACCCTTTTCCCAATTTATACCCGAATTGGATCTAAATATGATTGTATAATTATAGAATCTTTAAATAAAGGTTTTTAAGGTGTTAAAATAAGACAAAATGAAATTTAAATAAAATTTTAAAAAATATTTAACATAAACTTTGGTTTCATATTTAATTTAATACATTATTTGATCAGCTTAAAAAAAGAAGGAATGAAGTTAAACAAAATTTATACCCTTAGATTGAGTTTAATACCTGCTTAAATTTTTCTAATTCCATTTTTACATCTTCTTCAGACCTCATTGCAGCACCGTATAAACCGAATGAAGGCATCACTTCTAGGCCCGCGAATTCAAATATTGTGTGGGTTATTGAACGGAATGCTTCATTTAAGTCACCATGAGGACCTTCAGAAGAGTATAATTCCTGTGGTGACCCTGTTGTGAATGATAACATTGCCTTTTTGCCATTTAATAACCCTTCGTTGTACACTTTTCCTTCACCCATGTTATGAACAACTCCTGGTAGAAAAACTCTGTCTATCCAGCCTTTTAAAATTGCGGGCATTGAACTCCACCATACTGGGAACTGTAAAATTAGTATATCTGCCCATTTCAGTTTTTCAACTTCATCCTGTATATCCTGAGGAAGTGTTCCATTTGCAACAGCGTTGACCTGTTCAATCATAGGATTAAAGCTTTCAGGATTCTTTCTGCTGGCAAAATCCTCTTGATCCAGCACTGCTTTGAAGTTGATCCCATAAAGATCGGATATTTTAACTTCATGGCCGTTATTTTTTAATATTTTAACTGCAATGTCCTTAATGGTCCCATTTAAGGATGTGGGCTCTGGGTGTGCAAAAACTATGAATACATTCATGTTATCACCTCTTTTAATTATCTTATGTTTATGTCAGATCTGACCTAAGTAAATGTTGAAGAGCTTCAGACATCAAAGAGCAGTTTTAAAAATATTGAATTTATAGCCCCCAAAACTGTTGAATACCTATAAAAAAAGTTTCATATTAGTTTCAGGAGATGTAAATACAAAAAAAATATGATTAAATTTTACTGTAGAATAATAATTCATTTAAGTTCAACAATGTGTTAAAAAATGATTTGCTTCATTCAATTTTTAACGTGACAATGTAGTAGTAGCCTTCAGGTGGATTGTCCCTGGCAGTTTTATCAAAAATTATCTCAATGCTTTTTCCAAAGTGTTCTGCTGCAGTAACTATGTGGAAAATACCTATTCCCATATCGATCTGGTTCAACTTCTTCAGCATTCTGGCCTTTAAAAACTTGGATTGAACGCAGTATACATTGATGTTGTTCTTCGATCCTGTGAAAAACCATGGCTGACTGTTTGTAGCTGATGGTGCAATACGTGCAGCTTCCAGAAGATTATTTGCACCTTCAATATCGGTTATTCCATCCATAGATTTTCTCTTGAATTCAGAAACACTGCTTCGATACAGTGCCTCCTTGGGCTTGCCAAAGGCAAGTAAAATTATGAATTCCAGCTTTGAACTCTTTAATACTTCCTTTTTAGGTTTGGGTATTCCCTGCCAGCAGCAGCCGATACCATTGTCTGAAAGGAAAAGATCCATCTGCTGCAGCATGTAACCAATATTCGTCAGGTATCCCTCCTTATTTTCCGAAAATACTGCTATGTAGTGGGGTGCCCTTTTCATCATACGGGTTTTAATCTCATCCCCAGATACAATTTTCAGTTCAGTTTCAATATCTGGAAAAAGGGGAGTTAAGTTGTCCATATACTCTTGAATACTGGAAATATTCTCCTCATCAAGTGGATTCTGATCATAGTTCCGAATTGACTTTCTTTTGAATATAGTATCATAAAAATTCTTTTTTTCCATAAAAATCCCTCTGATTATGTATTATAAATTACATCTGAATCCAGTTACATTCTTTTCTTAGTAATTTTGGATATTTCTACAAAAAGCCAATTTAAATCCTTAAAATACTATTATTATTTATTGAATTAAAAAAAATAAATAATATTTGGTGAGTTTCTATGGATAGTGATGATCTGCTGAAAAATTTGAAGATCGTGTTGATAGTTGCCCTTGTAATTGGAATTGTGGGAGCTGTACTCTATTTAATCTACGGCCTTGCCCTTATCTGGCAGGCAATGGCTGCAGGTATCTTAACGGGATTTTTGGTTTTAATGCTGATTGTGTTCATTGGCCTGTCAATCTATCTTTGGATGAAAAATTTCTTGACTAAAAGAGAATTAAAAAGGGTAGAGATGGAATTAAAGAACTGCAAAGATCAGTTGAAGAAGTTCCATGAAAATCAGGACAAAAACTAGGTTTTACCTTCCAAAATACAAGGCTTAAATAATGTGAAAAACAATGGTACCTTGTAAGATCTGTATAAAAATTCAAGATATAATTCAGGATATGATTTCATGATAAACCGCATCTTTGGTCTGGCTGTAAGGGTTATTCTCAGTGATCCAGATGGTAAAATTCTAATTCTCAAACGATCAACAGATTCTAAGACCAACCCTGGAAAATGGGAGCTTCCAGGTGGAAAAGTGGATCAGAATGAATCATTCGACCAGGCCCTTTTAAGGGAAGTTTACGAGGAAACTGGACTTAAAATAACCCCAGATCATGTTGTGGGTGTTTCAGAGCAGAACCTGCATATAATCCGTGCTGTGCACATTATAATGTCAGGCAGGATCGTTGAGGGAGAGTTAACACTGAGCCATGAACATGAAGGTTATGCATGGGTCTTTTTAGAGAACCTTTCTGACTACGAACTTGCAGACTGGCTTCATGACTTCATAGCTAACCAGAAAAGTTTGATACAAGATTACGATGCACATAAATCTGAACCTGATGATGCTGAGCAGATGTTGAAAAGAGGACTTAAATCACTGACCAAATCTTTAAACCAGTTCATTGAGAAGAATAACCCGAGGAAACCACCATAAACTGTTCATTCAAATTTATTTATTTAACAAAAAATTTTATTTGTTTAAGAAATTATTTATCTAAGAAATTATTATTTTTTTTGCATAACTAAAACTTTTTGAATTAAAACCTTTAGATATTAAGAGTTTTAAGAAACTAAAACATTCTTCCATTGATTTTTAAAGCTACTTTCTTCGCTTATTTTTTGCTGGAAATCCATTTTTATCTGTCCTTTTTGTTACATAATTTATAGATCAAAACTCATAAAAATAATGTGAAGGAGGTTTGAGACATATGGGTGAAATAGAGTTCAGCATGGAGAACATTAAAAAATGCATGTGCACAAAGTGCGATGTGCAACTAAAAAGCCAGTGCGTCAGGGACAAAGAAAAGATCCTGCTTGAAATAACCATGCAGGATCTGGACAGTCCCATGATGATGGGACCAGACAGGGTTCCGGGACTGTACTGTTCAACAGGTCAAGCCACTTGCAAAGATATTGACACCAAAAAGGTTTGTAAATGCAGTACATGTCCAATATGGTCTGAGTATGAGCTTTTAAACTGTGAACCAATGGCTTATTTTTGCAGGGATGGTAAAACCATGAAGAAATAGCTTCTAAAACTTAGATAAGATCGCAGGTAGTTCATATAAAAAAAAAATGATCTTAGACCATTTTTGTTAAAAAAAATAAAAAAGTAATAATTTAAATCTATTTAACGTACTGTTTCACGTTTTTTCTTATTATAGCTGAAGCTCCGTAACTTTTAACTCCCTTGAGCATTTCTGGAAACTTGATCTTAGGAATTAAAACGTTGACCTGGGAGAAGTTTTTACCCTGAACAACTGTGGGTTCGTCTGAGCAGAAACCATTGGATACTAAAAAGTCCTTAACTTCATCCACCTTTTCATTTGATATGTTGAACTTCACATCGAAGTACTTCCTGGCTTTTATTGCACCGAAGAGCTGTTCGAAGATCATCTTTACCTTATCTTCCTTGAATCCACAGCAGCTTGGTCCTGCGTAGAGTCCTGCACTTGATTCCATTATGGTTTCAAGTTCCCTGAGACCTGCTTTGCGGAGGCTGTTTCCTGTCTGGGTGTTGTCAACGATTATGTCAGCACCCTTGGCTATGTATACCTCTGTTGCACCGTCTGAGTTGATTATCTGAACCCTCTCATTTTCACCATCAACAAGTCCCCTGACCTGTACAATTGGGCTGATTTCACCAAATATTTCCCTGTAACCCTCGTTGTTCATGAAGTGCTGTTTTGTGAGGTTTGGATATTCTGTGAAGCACAGTATTGGTGTTTCACGTTCCTTGTTTACCCTGAAAAACTCCGTAAGGGAAGTGTAGGGTGAATCGTTGGGAACTGCCACTATGAGTCTTGTCTGTCCATAATCAAGGTCACCTACCTTTTTTATGGCTCCTTCACTGTTTACAGATTCTTCCTTTACCCAGTCCTCACCTATGATTGCGATGTCCAGCATCTGCCGGACAAGTTCCAAAGGAGCGCTTTGAGGTCTTGTTAAGAATGCTCTGATTTCAGGATCGTTGGATATGTTGATCTCGTTGGATTCATTGCCAGGTTCATATCCTCTAACTTCATAACCTGCATCAACGAATAACTGATGAGTGTTTCCCCTGTTTACATTGTTTAAACTCCCTTTTGGGAGACCTAGTACTATCTTGTCCATATTACCACCAAAATGTATGATCTACTAACTTAATATATCTCACATAGATATAAACATGAAATATTCAAAAACAGATATTGCTAGGGACGATCTTGTTAAAGAGTTTTTCCTTTCAAAAATCAAAAAGTGAGATAAACCCAGTTATTCTTTTTCTTTGGATTGAGAATTTAATTGTTTTAATTCTCGATAAATGAGTTCATTCTGTTTAATTAAAATTTTATTCTGATCTATTAAAGCTTTAAACCCTGCTCCAATCATTTGTTGAGTAGCATTGAAACTTAATAATGTACCAATACGCATCCATTTTGTACCTGCTTCATGATTGGCTAAATTGTTCATGTCACTATAAATGCTTGATATTATCTGCGCTTCACTATCATTAGGGCGAAATAATGCTCCCTTGGGCACAGTAGGTGGAATTGTTGACCCTGTTCGTGATAAAGAGTTATTGCCGCCTCCCGGAGTCCCTACTGTAACATTTTGTGCCCTCAATGCATCTCTTTGTTTTTCAAAATTCCTTCTATCAGATGAAAAAGAAAACCAATTAAACTCTTTTCTTTAAAATGATCATTCAATTTCCATTTTAAATAATTTTTATGAAAATAAAATGAATATTAAAATTAAAAGCTCCAGATATTCAGAGCCGTTTTTGCAAGTTCAGATGATCTATCTTGTATCTGTTTTTTACCCCATTCTTTTTGTTGAGATAAGTGACGATTTAATTTTAGTCCACTATTTTTGAATCCATTTGGATGGTCCTTTTTCTCTTTAAATGTTTTATTAGAATACTCTTGGTTGTAACCAGTTAAGGTTAGATTACCGATAGATTCTAGATACTTATTATGTATAAATTCCCACTCTTCACCTAACTCTTTTTTCCACTCTTTATCAATATTTTGAGGCATAATATGCTCAATTTGCATTTCATTTAATTTTACCATTTCTTTATTTTCAGGGTATCGTTCTATTTCTTCGAGTATGTATCTGAAAACTTTTTTGTAAGAATTACTTTCTTTTAGGCATTTTCTAAACTCATTTCTCTCAGGCATTCTTTGCGTTCCAGCTCCATTAGCTAATGTTTCTTTTAAAGATTGGCTTATGTTAGATTTATCTAGTAACCCATATATTCTTGGGAAATATGAATTCAATGCATTTACTGGAATACCACAAACATTCCTTCTTACCACAAAAGTTTCAATTGCGTGCAAACATTCGACAAAATCTTCTATAAAGAAATTTACATTTGGATTTTTATAATCATCATATAATTTAAGAAGTAGGGGGTAAGCAGTAGTACTGTCGAGACGTTTAAATTTATCGAAATAAACTCTTAATTCTTGCTCTTTCTCAGTTTTAGGGTACAAAAATTTACTATAATATTCAGCAAATCGTTTAAGTCTTTTCATTATCTTAATGACACCCTCTTGAGTCATGGCATTCTTATCTAGGAATTCTTTAAATGTTGTGTATAATCTATTGAACGTTGGCAAGTTTCCATTCATGGCTAAATAATGTCTTATGAAACTATCCATTTTCTTGTCTCGGACTTGCCTTTTACTTTCAAATTCTTCATCTCCCTCTATTAATGTATGTAGAGGTAACCATACGTTTTTATAAGATTCTTCCTGATTTTTTGGATTTAATTTCATAAATAAATAATTTCGAACTAGATCTGATTGGGTTAGTGGAACTCCTGTCCCGTTAAGGGTTTCAAATATTAAATAAGGATCATCATTTTCTTCTAAAGTGATATCAACGATGGAGAAATTGGATAAAATAATATTTTTAATCAAGTCTAATCTTTCAATTTCATTTATTCCCTCAAATTTTTCCGTAAAAAAGCTATAAGTCTCGAAGATTCGGTTTTTTGATTCTTTGATTTCGTTCCCTTCCATAATGCTAAAAAATGTATTTCGATCGTTCTGAGTAGGTATTAATTTATATTTATGGTGAGGATGATGTTGATTCAGTAGGTAGTAATCATCAATTTCAAATTTAGCTATATGTTCTGGATTTAATTCTGTTATTCTTTGTCTAATAGTAGCTAGTATGATATAGATTGTAGTCAATCGTTGTTGTCCATCTACTACAGTAAATTCTGAAACAGTAGAAGCACCCCCATTTGTAAGCATAGTTACAAATGAACCAAAAAAGTGATGTTCCATTTTATAATAATTAGTTTCTGTTTCTTGTATGTCCTCCCACAATCTCTCTAAATCTTTTTTACCCCAAACGTATTCCCTTTGAAATAAAGGAACTATGAATTGTTTACTACCTTCTAAAAAGACTCGAATCTGAGTATCATTTGCTTTCATGTTATATCCCTCTAGAATTTTGGAATGCTTTCCCACTAACTTAACTATTTTTTTCATTCAAGATGATTCAACATTATTATCGTATTAAATAAATTTTAATATATAAAGTAAATAGAATTTTATGGAATTGTAAAATCTTTTTTTGAATGAAGATAATTAAAAATTGGGCAGTATAATATTATATTTAATCTTTATACGTCAAAAACACGATTAATGTGGAGTTATAGGTTCACATACTCAAATATAGAAATAAATGGGAGCAGTGAAGTCCCAATTAACAAAGTTACAAAATCATTCGAGGGCGTGATTAATGGTTTTGGAGATATTAAAATAAATTCTGGAGAAATAGGAAAAGCTAAAATTTATGGATCTGGGACTATCAATGTAAATATTAAAGTTGATAAAGCAGAATTAATTCAGTGCGGGAGTGGAAATATCTTTGTTAAACATGTTACTGAAAGTTCTATAGAACCTCATCAAGATCAGGGACCGTTAATGTTGGTTCAATGGGTTAAATTCAATGTTTTCTTTATTTTCTGTTTTTGACAGTTTCAACCGGATCAATTACATGGAAATGGGCCTTGGTCAAAAATAAGTGGTTGCCACTGTTGCCCAAAAAATATCATCAGACTTAAAAGTTTAAAGTATTATATTCTAGTGAAGGGAGTGATAATGTATGTTAACGTATACAGGATCTTCAGAGGATAGTCCTTTAAGGATTGAAGAAATTGGAGAAAAGGGAGCTAAAAGTTATATTCCAGATTCTTTGTATTTTAGGGAAGATAAACTTCCAGAGGATCGTATTGATTTAGTTAAAGAGATTATGGAAGAATCTTTGGATGAAGAGCCAGATTTTATGGATAAAGATGTTTTATTAGAGATTGTACCAAATCTTAGTAAATCTTTTGTCATAATTTCTTTAGATATATCAGATATTACTGGGGACAAATCAGAAGAATTGGAAAAATATCGGAAAACTTTTGAGGAGCTTTATAATAGGCTCGTTCCAAGGTATTTATTGAAATAATTAATATTTTTAATACTTTTTCTTATTCAGTAATCAAGTTAATTAATAGAACAGGGTTATGATTAAAAATGGTTAGAATTGAAAGTGAAGATTTAAAAGATTATCTCAAAGATATATACCAAAAAGAGGGCCAAAACGTTTCATTATACAAATTAATGGGTTATATAGAAGAGCTTGAAGAGAACTAATTAGAACGCTTTGAAGTAGAATTAGAACGAAATAAAGAAGGTTTAAACTTCAATTTCAATATTGGAGGAACAGTGTATAACTATTTAGTCCCTCAAGAATACATAGAACATACTATCCTAAATTTAACTGGAAGAGACCATATCATCAAAGAGGTATTCCCTCAAATGTTCCAGGACGTAATTATCCAACTATTTTGTAAGCATGACCGACATTTTGACACTTGGAAAATGTATGATAAAATAAATGAATGGTTTGAGCAGTCTTTAAGTGTTTTAACAGTACCTGAAGAGTAGATTTGACCATAAAAGATAATTTTAGACTTTTAATAACTCCTTATATATATTGTTTCATCTAAATCTTTTAAAGCCTTTTGTAGTTGATCATCTATTTCTTTAAAATAAATTTCTATTTCATCATCATTGGGGAGTCTTGATCCCGCATGTAGAGGAACACAATCACTTGTATATTTGTTCTTCCTTGTATAATCATAAAAATCTAGGATTGCTTTTTTAAGTTCTTTTGGAAGATAATAAAATTCATCTGGAGTCTCTCTAATCACTCTTAATCTTTTACATAAATGTTTATTTTTAAAACGATCATCTGGTAAATTATTGTACTCGAAAAATGCAGTCTCCACTCCTAAAACAGCATTACTTTTTTTATCAAAGATCAATTCTTCCCTTAAATTTTCTTTGGCTGAATCTAATTGTTGATTTAAATTTTTTTTCTGCACTTTTAATTGTTTATCCAATCTTCTTTCTGCTGATTTTAGTTGTTGATTTAAATTTTTTTTCTGCTCTTTTAATTGTTTATCCAATCTTTTTTCTGCTGCATCCAATTGATCTTGGTTTCTAATGTTGTTTCGATAATTAGAGTATAATGTACCCGTTATTGCAAGCCCTGCTGTTAATAAAGCGATCGAATTTCCTATGCTAAAACCAGCATAAACTCCTAAGAGATTAACGAAAATTAAAGACAGTGGAATTATGAATGAAAGACTAATTATTATAATATTTTGTATATTCCAAAAAGAATTTTCTATTTTTTTAGATTTTGATTCCATTTGGAATCCCATCCGATTATTTTAAATTAATTTAATTATATTACATTATGTCACTTATTTCTTAAATAATTATCATAGGTATATAATATTTAACAGTAGATATGCTGTTTAAGCAATATTATTACCCTGTAAAGTAAATTTTTAATTCGAAAGTTTGGCGTACTGGCGAAGATGGAAGAATTAACCTAATTAAAGTTCATTGTTCTGTTAGATCCAATGAATCAAGTTCTTCAACAAGTTCATGAGCCCGTAAGGTTAATTCACAAGCTTTAACAGGATCCTCATCCTTATCGGATCAGTACTATTCTACACGTCTTTGATTTCAGTTTTGAGATCATCCATGATCTCTTTTTAGTGGTTTACTAATAAATCCAAAATCTAATATTACTTTTTAAATAAATAAGGCATAAAAAATGGTAGTAAATACAACATTTTTAATGTATTACTTTGTCCATGTTTAAACGAAATAAAAATTAGGATATAAATTTTTCTATATCTTCCTAGGTTTTCTATATCTTCCTAGGGAAGGTTCCAAAGGAATTCTTAATTCTCCAGATCAAAATTCTACAAATAAAAAAAAAATGAAGGGTGAATTGTAAAAAATAAAAAAATTAGAGATTTTCTTAGTTACTACTGAAATCGTAAACTTCTTCGTAGGGCTGCAGGATAACGAATCCTTCTCCTTCAAATTTCATCTGGTAGGTTTCACCGCTGTCTTTGCCTATGAGTGTTTTGAAGTCTATGTTGGTTTTGAGGGACGGGCTTAATCCTCCAGACCATGCAACTGTTGCATTTGGATCAGTCATTACAGGCTGACCTGGTTTTACCTCAAGTGTCATTGGAGTGTAGTGGGTTGTTATTGCCACCATTCCTGTTCCCTCAAGTTTTATGTTGAAGAGTCCTCCTGACATCATGCTTGAGCCATGGCTCATGATCTTTATGTCCCATTCAATTCCATCCTCAAATGCAAGAACATCGTTTCCATTGACGTATATCCTTTCATTTTGAAGGTTCAAAATAGTAACATTTTTACCGTTATCAGCCATGTAAACATGCCCATGCCCGTCAACCTTCATCATGGTGGTGGCTTCCCCTGTAACTGCCTTTTTCACGAATTTTCCAAGACCGTGTTCAAGGGATCCCTCCCTCTTGAAGTTCACATCCCCGGTGTATGCTATCATAGCACCCTTCTTTGCCCATACTCTCCCATTTAATTTAACATCAAGCAGATAATTGTTTTCAAGTTCAAAGGTTTCATCACCTGCATCCTTCTGCATGGTGTTCCTAACAAATTCATTTACTGAATATTTACTTTTGATTTCCTGATTTTGACAGGATATTTGAGATTGAACTTCATTTTCAAATGAATTTAGTTCAGTGCTTACGTTTTCCCCACAATTGGGGCAGAATTTTGCATTTACAGAGTCAGTTCCACAATTTGGACAGTACATATCTATACACCTCAAAGAATTTAATAAGAAAAGTTAGATGAACTGCTTAATATAATTATCCAGTGTAATACCATTACAAATGGTTAAAAAACAGTTTGAAGAACTACCAAAAAAACTGCCCATAAAATGAATTCTGAATCTGCAATTGAACATAAATTTGTCCATGATTTATTATTTAAATTATTGCACGATTTTTTTAAGTAATATGCTGTGTAGAAATAGAATATTATTAATGAGAGAGTTATTGAAGGAATTATTTTAAGGTAAACACCAATTATCAGGGGTATGAATGCTGCAAAGTTCAGAATATGGAGAAATTTAACTGCATTTTCTTTACCAAAGAGCACAGGAAGTGTTTTCAAATTTTCCTCTTTATCAGAGCTGCAATCCTTTAAATCAAAGAATACTGCATTTACCATACCTTTTAATGTTATAAAAATGAATGATATAATAAGAGAAGAGTTAATACCCATTGAGTAATATAATGGAATGAAGAAAGTCCCTGATAAAGACCATGTCAACACAGTGTAAAGGTTCTTAAATAATGGGATTTTCTTCGTTATTCTTTTAAATAAAGTGGCATAAAAAATACCCCCCAATACAATTAAAACTATGAAAACCGTCAAGTGGATGCTTGAGAAAAGTAAAATGAGTAATATGAGCAAAACTAGATAAGTTACCAATATAAAAGGATAAAATCTGTCCTTTTTAAGGTATCTGGCTCTTTCACTGTTGGTTGCATCATCCTTATCCACATCATGATGATAATCATAGCTGTAAACTATTAGAGGTAAAAGATAGGATATTAGAAGTAGTGGAATAGTTGCGTGGGTATCTGTAAGTTTTGAAGTTGTTAAAATAAGGGAAGGTGCCCCTAATGCAGTTAAATATCCTCCATGAATGATTTTGTTTTTAAGGATGTTTACGTATCGTTCATGGGGAGTTATTGAATGTTCATACGAATACATCAAACCCCTTTTTACCGTTTCCAGTAATCAAACAACAGATTATCCTTCTCAGCCTTAAGGTGTATTACTATAATATTGAATCATATTTTATATTATAATCTTTCGGATTTACTCTCGATCTTCGCTACTTCTTCATTCAATTCCCCCCACTTTCTAGCTTAAACCCCCAAAAAACATATTAAATAAGAATGATAAAATAATATTAATTTGATGAGGAGACTGAGTTTATGAATGTTTTTGCAACCCTGTCATTCATTGCTTTCATGCTATGCTTTTTCATGGGCAACTTCATCTATCATAAAAATTCTGATAGTTCCCTAAATAAGATGGTAGCTGTTTTATGTATTTTGGTAGGATTTCTGGCATTTGTGGAGTTTGAATACAGGCAGGTGGTTGACTTTCAAACTGCTTACTTCTGGTTGAAGATCAGTGGACTGTGGCCCTTAGTACCCGCCATACTTCTGCATATTTCCCTCATATTCACAGAAAAAAAGAAGATCCTAAGGAACAAACTCACCTACATCGCAATATATGCACCTGCACTGATAATATCAATTTTCGCAATTAACACCCCAATGATGCTTGAAGGTATTTTAAAGGAGTACTGGGGCTGGACTTATGTCTTTCCAAAAAATTCTCTACTTTTTGGTTTAATGAGTATCTGGACAATAATCTGTACCATAATCTCCGGAACTCTATGCTTTTTACATTATCTGAAATCCCATCACATTGAAAGGATGCATGCAAAGTACATGCTTGCAGGCCTTTATCTACCACTGCTTGTAAGCTTCTCAAGCGATTTTGTGTTCCCCACAGTATCTGTAAGGGTGCCTGAAATGACCATGGCCATGTCAACACTTGGTATCACATTCATAAGCTATGGAATATGGAAATACGGGTTCCCAGCCCTTACTGCAGCATCAGTTGCAGATGAAATAGTTTCCACCATGTCTAACTTTTTGATACTTCTTGATAGTCAAAAAAACATAATTACAGTTAACAAGGCCACGTGTAATCTTCTGGGCTACGATAAAAATGAACTGGAAGGATTTTCTGTGGGAAAGATCTTTGCAGATGAAAATCAGGAAAGGTTGATATTCATTGGAGATTATTTAAATGCAAAGAGAGGACCGAACTCCATGAATATGGAATTGAACTTCGTTAACAACTTTGAATTAAATCTGAAATCTAAAAATGGCTTTAAAATCCCAGTTATCATCTCAAAATCATTTATAAAAAATGAAGAAGGTTTGATTGTAGGTATCATACTCATTGGAAATGATATCCGTGATATTAAATCCATTGAAGATAAAATTGAATCTGCACTTGAAGAAAAGGAGTTGCTACTTCAGGAAGTGCATCACAGGGTTAAAAATAATCTTCAGATCATATCCAGCCTTTTGAGTCTTCAGTCCAACTACATCAAAGAACCCGAAGACCTGGAAATATTCCAAAATAGCCAAAATCGTGTTAAATCCCTGGCATTGATACATGAGAAGCTTTACCAATCCCCAAATTTTACCCACATCAACTTCGAAGATTATATTTGGAGTTTAATGAGTTATCTTCTAGGTTACTACAAACCCAACAGTATCAAACTGGAAATTGATGTTAAGGACATATTCATGGGCATTGATACTGCAGTTCCCTGCGGCCTTATAATAAACGAACTTGCAACGAACTCCATAAAACATGCATTTCCAAATTCCATGCCAGGTACAATTAAGATTGGGCTTTACTATAATAACTCGGAATTTGAACTCGTTGTAAGGGATGATGGGATTGGTTTTCAGGAGGCTATCAATTTTGAAACAACTGAAAACCTTGGATTAAGACTTGTTTCTGCATTAACTCAACAAATTAACGGGACCATAAAACTGAATAGAATTAATGGCACAGAGTTCAGAGTTAAGTTTCATGAAGTGGAGTATGCAAAGAGAATTTGAATGAAATAATTTAACATCATTCAAGACCCCAATTCGGGATCTAAATTTCAACTATTATTTCATTTCTCCTTAAAAATCCGGGCACTAGAGGGTTGTTGTACTGAGCCACTATAAAATTTGATTTGGGTTTTATTCCTTTTTTATCCAGATATTGTATCATTTCATCCATCTTTTCCTGTGCAAGATCTTTTTTAACCCTTCCTGAAAACTTCAAAACCAGTGCATGCTGATTTTTAACCTCTTTAAATTTTATTCTATCATCCTCTGGCTCTGGAAGGGTTTCAAGTTCATATCCTTTGGGAATTGTAAATGATATTCTGTGGATGTTTTTTCCCTTCTTCTCATGAGTAACAGGAGCTGTCATAGATATTTTCTCAGATTCAACCAAAGCTTCCTGTGTTACTGGAGCTGCCATTGAAATTTTCTCAAATTCTCCTTTAGATTCTGAAACATCTTCCTCAGATACCGGTGCTGTCATAGATATTTTAGAGCGTTTCCTGTTGGCTCCAAATATGTACTTTGCAAGTATGGAGAATCCTCTTCCAATGGAATCATCAAAATCTCCCTCAACATCCACCTGTGCCAGTATGTAAGGGTCATAGTTTCTGATTTCAAATTTACCATCTTTACTCTCAACACTGAACTCAGGGCTTTCAACCATTCTCCAACCCCCAATTGGTTAATTGAAGTAAAAAAAATTCTTCACCATTTAATAATATTGTAAATCAAATAATAAGTAACTAAAGATTTCATCATAAAAAGGAGGGGTTTGACATGGATAATGATGAAAGGAAGGAAATAATGTCTAAGTCTCCAATTAGTTTTGAGGGGCTTCGAAAACTGAATATAGGTGCTGGAACCCTGCACCTCATTCAGGGGATTTTAATGATTGCCCTGGGCCTTCTTCTGACTTGGAACAGGGATATATACACGTTTTACCTGAAGTTTCAGGTTATACCACCGAACGTGTTCAAGGTTGCACCAGATCCAAGTGTGATATTTACTGTGGGATACTTGGGAGTTATCCTAGCATCGTTTCTGCTCATATCAGCAGCGGCACACTTCATAATCGCTTTTTTAAGAAACAACGAGTACAATGAAAACCTTAAAAAGGGAATGAATCCCTACAGATGGTACGAATACGCCCTTTCAAGCTCCATAATGATTGTGATACTTGCAACTTTTGTTGGAGTCTGGGATCTATGGTCTCTGGTGATGATATTCATCCTAAATGCCATGATGATCATGTTCGGCTACCTCATGGAGAAGATCAACCAGTACCCTAAAAAAACTGACTGGTCACCCTACCTTCTGGGATGTGTCTCTGGACTGACACCGTGGATAGTGATTGCAGCCTACTTCGTAGCTGCCCTTGGCTCATCAGCAACCAAACCACCAACCTTTGTTTACCTGACCCTTCTCATTTACTTCGTAATGTTCAACACCTTCTCAGTGAACATGGTGCTTCAGTATAAGGGTATCGGAAAGTGGAGGGACTACCTCTACGGTGAAAGGGTTTACATAATCCTCAGCTTAATCGCAAAAACTGCACTGGCATGGCTGGTATTTATAGGGATCTTTGCTCCGTTCTAATCAGAGAACACTGTTTAAATATCCAAAAATGATTTTATACCTTTTTATTTTTTTAATTAAAATTTGTTGTATTAAATTAGTAAAACTTGGTAAAATAAGGATTTAAACCCCTTAAAAATTAAATTGGATGAGTATTCGCCGTTTATTTCATGGAAAGTCCAGCTTCATGTCCATGTCCATTAAATCTTCAAGTGCCTCCACGAATTCCATGAAAGAATCTGGAAAGTCGTTGGTTCCTGCAGATTCAATTTCCATGTCTTCAATGGATATTTGAACCTTCCATTGGGTTCCATCAAAACAGCAGAGATCGTAGTGTTCATTCCACTCCCACAGTCCCATATCCTCCATCTTATGCCAAAAGTCTTCCCATTGGTTTTCACTGGGAGTTATGGGCTCTGAAATACCATCAATATTTCCTTCTTGGTAGATCAGGCAATTATTTTGGAGTTTTACTGAAAATCTCTCTTTTGGATAGATAATTGAACCATACTCCACCACAAACTTTTCTGGAATCATATCCTGCATGTTCATCCTAATCATTTAATTATGGCCTATTTAAGCTCTTTACCCACATTAAATGCCTTTGCCAGATATTTTCCTACAGAGTAGTAGGCTCTGCCTGCAGGGTCGTATATGAATGGTTTTATCTTGTTTATGTCTGGAATTCCATCTGGATCAAGGGCTTCCTCATCCACCTTAACATCCATTATCTCACCGTTGAGTTGGACGTGCACCCCCAGATCTGCTGTTTGAACCAGTTTGCACTCGAGAACCATTGGGAACTCTTTAACATAGGGGGCATCCACTACTTCACTTTTAACTGGAGTTAAACCGGCTTTCTCAAATTTATCCGCGTTCCTGCCTGATACTATTCCGGAGTAATCTGCCTCCTTAACATGTTCCTCTGAGGGTATGCTTACTGTGAAGGCCTCCCTTTCAAGTATGTTTTCATAGGTGTATCTGTGCTTTTGAAGTGAAATTGAAACACACGGCGGATTGGAACAGGATATACCTCCCCATGCTGCTGCCATTATATCAGGTTTTCCAGCTTTGTCGTAGGTCCCAACTATGAAGACTGGTGTTGGATAAACTATTGTTTTTGCTCCTATTGATCGTTTCATACGCATCATCTCCTAAAAAGTTTTTAAATTAATTATTTAGGGTTTTGAATGATTTAAATGATTATTTTTAAAATTATGATTTGAAATATGTTTTAAAGGTAAATCCCCTACCAATGTTCGTAACGTACAATCTGGGACAGTTCCTTACGTGTTTTAGGTCTTATTTCATCATCAGGATAGCCCAGAGTTGTGAATAAAATTGGTTCAACACCTTCAGGTAACTTCAATACACTCCTAGCTGCATCTGCATTGAAAGCTGCTATCCAACAGGTTCCCAGCCCTAAACTGGTTGCTTCAAGTATCAGGTGATCCATGGCTATTGTAACATCCACTTCACTGTAATTTTTACCGTCACTGCGAACCCATCCCTCTTCAGGCACTGCACATGCACATATCACTATGGGTGCATGGGTGAACCATTCTGCACCGTAAATAGCCTTTAGCTCATCTTCTCTTCCACTTGTTTTAATAACTATGAATTTGAATGGCTGTTTGTTGGCTGCTGTTGGTGCAATACGTACCGCTTCCAATATTTTTTCGAGTTTTTCAGTTTCTATTGGTTTGTTTTTATATTTACGTACGCTGTACCTTCTCTCAATTAAATCCATAAACTTTATTAGAACACCTCCAAAAAATACATCATTTTTCATGCTTTTTTCCAGTGCAGGAGTTAATTCAAGTTCTTACTTCAAATTAACACGTATACGAAAATATTTAGGCACTGTTACTTTGAACCCATTCCCCTATGTAAAATATGAAAATAAATTATTGCAGATGGATATTAATATATAAATTGTTTTATAAATTGTTTTTAAATAATTTTGTTAATAATATCTAATAAAAATGGAATGATCAAAAATTTTTACAAACAATGGGCATTTAGAGTAGATATTAAACTAAGAATTTATAAAATTAGGAATATCAATTTCAGCAATGCCCAAAAAACATAGATCATCAAAATAGCCTTATTAAGTTAAAAAATTAGAAAAAATAAATTTAATGTGCATAAATCACTCATAAAGTTTCAGGAGGATTTAAAGATGAAGATCAACCTAACAGAAAAATGTCCAAAGTGTGGATGTCAGGATAAAACAATTGAAAGAAAAATACGTGATGAACACCTTGCTTTTGCCACTACCGGAACTGTTGTATGCTCAAAGTGTGGTTACGTTTTTAATTCACCAGATGATAAGTAAAGAAAAAGATGAAACTGAAAAATGAATCAGATTTACCTGTGAAGATCAAAGGAAATTAGAAACCAGGATTTTAAAATAGGTAACTTATTGTGTTCTGTGAGTTTAAAACACTTCAGTTAAGGGAACTTCCATTTATCCTTTCATAGCTTCACCATTTCAAAATTTTAACATTAATTAGTTTTAATTAAAAGCTGGCCAGATTAAAATGAGAAAGTTATTGTGGTGGGTGATTGCAGGCACAACTGGGGGCCCTAACCGTGCCAAGATAATTAAAGAGCTGCATGAAAGGCCTTACAATGCTCATCAACTGGCTGAAAGATTGGAACTTAACTACAAAACTGTGCGCCACCATCTCAAAGTTCTGGATGAGAACAATTTAATCACATCATCTGGAAAGAAGTATGGTGAGCTTTACTTCCTTTCGGATAAGATCATTGAAAACTACGATGTTTTTGAGGATATATGGAAGGAACTGAAATATGGATCAGAAAAGGAACAACCCCAAAATCCATAAGCGTGAATTAAAGATTAAGATGATAGTAGAGAGGATAAGAACATGTTAACACCCTATGAAATCACTGCAATTATTTATGTGGCTTTAGTAGTTGGATTGATAAACATTTTTTTGCTCTTAGACCTCCTTTACTCCTATTGGAACACTTATAAAGAGTTAGAATCCAAATTTACAGTGGGACTCATCTTTTTTACTTCATTTCTCCTGCTTCAAAACGTTTTAGCATCCATTTTTATTGCAGTACAGCTTATTTTACCTCCAGATTTTAATGGTTCGGAACTTGGAAAACCACATCTTCCACTACTTTTGATCAATTTAATCCAGTTAGTGGCTCTTTCCATACTTTTGAGGATAACACGGAAATAGGCTAATGTTTTCATAAGTTTATAATTATTATCTCTATTTTTAATTAATATCTGAAAAATGTTCAGAGTATGTGCTGAAATTCACAGTATTATTGTAATTTATGCATAATTTATGTGTGATTTGGGCATATCTATTTCATACAACTCCAACATAAATAAATTATATGTCATACTTAACACTAATTCTGAAAAATCCATTCAGAAACAAAACCCGGACCTCCCTTTCAATCATTGGAATTGCAATAGGGATAACTATCATAGTGGCCATGGGCATGATCACAAATGGGCTTCAAGCATCCACCCAGACCACCCTCAAGGCAGGTGCGGCTGAAATCACTGTGACACATGCAGGTTCCAATGCATTTGTTTCAAGCGGAGGTACCATAGATCAAAGCCGTGTAGCTGATATTAAAGGAATTGGTGGAGTCAAAGATGCTGCAGGTATTTTAAAGGTTAGTAACTCCAGCACCACTTCTGGAACTTCTTCAAGTTCGTCTGCTAGTCCCGCAGGATCTGGAGGATTTGGAGGTTTGTCAATAATTGGTATTGATAATAGCCAGCTGAGCCTTGCAGGTATAAGTGCTGATAACGTCAATGGAAGTTTGTTCAGTAATGGAAGTACAGATGAAGTTATAATAGGTAAAACCGCAGCTCAAAGTCTTAATAAAACTGTTGGAGATACCATAAACCTTTACGGGAAAGACTTCAAGATAACTGGAATTTTTGAGACTGGAAACTTCATACAGGATGCAGGAGTTTTCATGCCCCTTAACACCCTCCAAAACTTGACAAGCAACACCAACAAGGTCAGTAACATATACGTTAAGGTCAAAGACAATGCAAATGTAACGCAGGTAAGTAAATCCATTGCAGATGCCTATCCGAATGAGCTGTCAACAACAACAGCTGCAGATCAGGCCAACAGAATAAGTCAAGCTATGGGAACCATAGACACAGCTTCCTGGGCAATTTCACTCCTTGCAATATTCATTGGTGGAATTGGAGTTATAAACACCATGATAATGTCAGTATTTGAGAGAACAAGAGAAATAGGAGTTCTTAAAGCTGTTGGATGGAAAGACAGGAGAATCTTGGGAATGATACTCGGTGAATCCATCGTACTCACACTCATAGCTGCAGTTGCAGGTACGGTTGTTGGAGTGGTAGGAGTTGAAGTTCTACTGTCCTTTTCAAGCAGCACAATAACGCCGGTATTTTCAATTGACATATTAATACGGGCCTTTGGAGTGGCCTTGATCGTGGGGGTTCTCGGTGGACTGTATCCAGCATACCGTGCCTCCAGATTACAACCAACAGAGGCTCTGCGCTATGAATAAGATTAAAACCAATACAACCAAGATAATCAACATCAAAAACCTTAAAAAAGGCTACGATAACAACCAAATAAAAGCTTTGAATGGTGTTGACCTTGAAATAAAAGAAGGAGAATTTATAGCCATAATGGGACCTTCAGGCTCTGGTAAATCCACACTACTCAATATGATAGGAGCACTGGACAGAGCAGATGGGGGATCCATAGAAGTTGCAGGTATCGATCTATTTAAAGCCAAAAATCTCAGTGAATTTCGCTCCAAAGAGATAGGCTTCGTTTTCCAGATGCACAACCTCATACCCAACCTCACGGTAATGGAAAACGTCGAAATACCCATGTACGAGACATCCATATCCTCAGATGAAATGCATGAAAGGGCTTTGGAACTTTTAAAAGCAGTAGGCCTTGAAGACAAGGTCAATCAAAGACCTACAAAACTTTCAGGCGGTGAAAGGCAGAGAGTAGCAATAGCCCGGGCTCTTGTTAACCACCCCTCCATAATTCTAGCAGACGAACCCACAGGTGCCCTTGATTCAAAAAATGGGAAGATAATACTCGACCTTTTGAAGGACCTGCACCAAAGGGAGAACGTGACCCTCATAGTGGTAACTCACGCACCAGACGTTGGACAAATGGCTGAAAGGACCATAGAAGTTCTTGATGGAAAAATAGTGTCCAAATAGAAATATCCAATTTCTTTTAAACCTTTTTTTAAATTTTTATTTTTTTTTAAGATTAAAAGGTTCATTTAAAATTGAAAAAACAGATTTTAATAGATCTGATAAAATAGAAATTAAAATAGTAGTTTTTAATCCAACAAATATCGATTTTTAAGGGTTATATCCTAATATTTGCAGTTTTTATGATTTTTAGATCATGAGGGGATCATGAATCACATGCCAAACATTTTAAAGAAGCTAAAGGTATTGAAAAGTGTTATAGATCTTTATATTTTAATTTAAACCCATTAAAACTGTTTAAGTACACTTTGAATGGATCCATGTATTGGTTGTTATATTACAAGCATGACATGGAGTTAAGAATGTATTTGATTAGTTCTCTTTTTTTGAAAATAAGGTTTGAATGGGCTTATTTACTGAGAATGGAAACCCAAGTAACTGGTCCATGATCATCCATTTCAATTCCCATTTAAAACGTTTAAAATTAAAAAAAGAGTTCTATGCGTGCCTTTTTTTTGATTTTAGACCAAAAGCTTTATATGTTATTGTGAGGTACCTAAGTTGGTGCCAAAAAAGTCCTACATTACTCTTTTATAAAGTAGGGCGTGGAGGCGGTACAATTAAGCGAAAATCATTATTTGCACTACTATGCGCAATAGGCATGGTTCTGTGCATCCTGCCGGCAACACTGGCAGTAAATACATCAAATACTTCACAAGAACCTTCTAAGGTCACTTCAAGTGAAGTTAAAGAAATTAAAGAAGTTAAAAAATTAAATGCAGCTTCTTATTACTACAAGAAAGTTGTTAAGTACAAGAAGGTGGCTTACTACAAGCACCACAAAAAACACTACAAGTACAAGAAGGTTGTAACCTACAAAAGGGTCTACAAAACAGCGAAAGCAGCTTCAACGTACAAAACTGTTAAAAAGGTCTACAAATCTGTTGCAGCTTACAACGTGAAGAAAACTTCAATTACTGCAACTGCAACTGCAAAATGTTCCTGCGGTGCAACTGGAAATTACAACTACCACACAGCAAGTTTTAAAAACTACTGTCCGCACTGCCACAAATCAGGAGTTCTCGTATGGAACCCTAAAGGAACAGCAGAGGGCGAATGGACATGTTCCAGCTGTGATGCAGACTACTGTGCTGCAGACGGTAAGGAAAAAGTTTACAGGAGCCCAAAATATTTAAAAAAAGCTTAAAAGCTTAGAATAATATCTTCAAAGCCTGTTAACCCAAACAGGTTTTTAATTTCTAATTTTTTTTAATGTAATTTACTGATAATAAGATAATGAAACTGAAGATCATTGATATTCTATTTTTTAAGTCAGAATTTTTTTTTAATTTATTGAATCCAATTGGGTTGTGTAGGATGTTGAATCCTATAAAAAAATTCCCTTAATTAAATTCTTTAATTTATTCATGAAAAAATCCTTTTATTAAACACACACATTTAAATCCACTGATTATTTTGAATAAACATATTTTGAATAAACAATTTTTTTAGTTACTCCACTTCTCAATAAGAGTACGTATCCATGTTGTACATCCTTAAATTAGACATTAAACAGTCCATGTAACGGGTTAAAAATCTTAATTTGGCCGTGGAAGTCATGGGGTTGGGGTTTTCTGAAGATTTTGAAGTTACTCAACTTGATTGATTAAAGCAATTGATTAAAATAGAAGTAGAAATAAATTTAAAATAGATATTTGATTGGATTTATAAAAATATTTTAGTGAGGTTGTTGAAACAATCTTTAAAAGAGGGTATTCTAATAATTTTTTTGAAACATTTCTTAGATTAACAAAGAATTTTCAATTGGAACAGATTTATTTCCACTAAAACCTATAAATACTAGGAAATAGTAACAAATGTAATCTGAAAAGGAATGTGCTTAAATAAAATAAGCTCTCAAATTAAATAAAATAACTATTAAAATAATTTGAAGGTTGATAAAATGATGGTTAAGGAATGGTGCATGTACTGCGGGGAATGTGCAGGTGTATGTCCCCGATCACTCATAGAAGTCCGGGAAACAAGCTTAATATTCAACGAAGAAGGATGTAAAGACTGCCAGATATGCGTACAGGTATGTCCTGTGCAGGCTTTAAGCAAAGAGGAATGATTAGAGGAGATGAAGATATGAAGTTAATTGAGACTGATGTTCTTGTGATAGGTGCAGGTCCAGCTGGTTCATCCACTGCAAAACACGCAGCACTTAACGGTGCAGACGTTATTCTAATGGATAAAAAGTCAGAGATAGGATCACCTAAACGATGCGCAGAGGGTGTTTCCAAGGAAGGGCTTGAAAAACTTGGAATTGAACTGGATCCTCGCTGGATTACAAGGGAAATAAAGGGTATTCGCCTTGTATCACCAAACGGAACAGATGTCTGGTTGAACGATGAAAAGGTCAAAATCCCCGAGGCAGGATTCATACTGGAGAGAAAGGTCTTTGATAAATACATGGCAATGGATGCAGCACGTGCTGGGGCCAAAATAATGGTCAAAACCCTTGCAAGGGGGATGAGAAGAGATGGAGATGCTTACATTGTAAGCTGCCAGCACATGGATGAAGACTTTGAGATCAAAGCCAAAATTGTGGTTGGTTCAGATGGACCTGAATCCCGTGTTGGAAGATGGGGTGGCCTTAAAACCACAGTTAAACCAAAAAACATGGAATCTGGTGTTCAATTTGAAATGGTTGGCCTTGAACTCGAAGATTCCAACTCCCTAGAGTTCTACTTTGGAAGTGTTGCCCCTGGTGGTTATGCATGGATATTCCCAAAGGGTGATGACATAGCAAACGTTGGATTAGCTGTTTTAACAACTGAAACTGATAAAAGTGCCTACCAGCACCTTGTGGAGTTCGTTGAAAAATGTCCTGCAACACAGAATGCTCAGGCAGTTGAACTGAACATAGGCGGAGACCCTGTGGGAGGTATGCTTAAAAATCTGGTTGCAGACAACGTTATTATAGTTGGAGATGCTGCAGGTCATGTTAACCCACTTACAGGAGGGGGAATAAACTCTGCACTGGAGGCTGGAATGTATGCAGGTCAGGTAACTGCTGCAGCCATTAAAGATGAGGATTACTCCGAAAAAAGACTTAAAAAATACCAGAAAAAATGTGAAGAAAATATAGGTAACTCCTTTGATAAGTACGCTAAAACCAAGGATTACCTTTTATCTGTTTCAGATGAAGAACTGGACAAAGTAGCAGATGCATTCCAGGAAATTGAACTGGACAGTATAAACACACGAGAACTCATCAAAGTCCTGGTAAAGGTTTCACCTAAAGCACTGCTAAAATTAGGGAAAATATTTTAATTGAAATATTAATTCAATTTAAGTATTAAAATAATCCCTTTCTATTTTAATTTTTCTAGTTTAATGAAGGGAAAATATTTCCTTATTTTTTAATTTTTAGCAGTTTAATTCTTTTAAGGATCAACAACCCTACGATCATATGATTTTTACACAAAATTTGTGATACATGAATATTTGATAAATAGAGGGTTAAATTTCCGATTAAATTAAATAGTTGAATTAAGCCAATAATATCAGCATGCTTATCCAATTACATTCAATTCAATGTTTTAAAAGATTATGTACAGTATGCATATCAAAAAAAACACCAGTGCAACCTGATGATACAATCTGTCAGCAACGTACATCATCGCATCCTTCTGGATAAAAAGGGATAAATAAAGGGGTATTGCTGCAAGAAATGCGGGTAAGACTGCAATTGCAAATTGTACAAGGTTCATGGTTCCAGAATAGAGAATATATATGAGTGTTGCACCGGCTACCGTTCCGACAACACTTGCCTGACCCATTTTGGATTTGTACATCACGTATGTGGCCATTCCAGCCATGTACATAAAGAAGTAAACACTCATTGGAACCAGGAAAATGTTGTCAAGGAGTACACAGCAGGATGCTATTCTCAAAACAGAATTGGTTGCAGTACTTGCAAATGGGGCTAAAAGTGTATCTTTAAGCCTTATTGGAGGTACAGTATATAGGACCTGGTTTAAAAGCATCAGAGCCATTATGAGTGTGAAAACGGGTTTCATGAATGCAAATGATATCAGGAAGACTGCTGTAATTACAAAGCCACAAAAGAGCATCACCCATTTCTTTTCTATGCTATTTTGTATGAATGCCCTCCCTTTTTTTGTTACATCATTCATATCAAGTTCAAGATCTGTTAGGTCGTTTAAACTGTAAAGGGCACCCCACAGCAGAGATACCAGGAAAAGACCTCCAAGTATTTCGTAAGGATTTTTTAGGGTTAAATTTGTAAAATAAGCATATGTTAGGGCTAAAAGATACATGTTAACAGTTTTAGATGCCCATGTTATACGGGTTGACTTTATAAGGGTTTTTATCATTATATAATCCCCAATTCATAGATTCAGTGTTTATCTAAAGCACAGCTTGCAAATCAAAAGCCAGGATCATCAACAGGAAACAATCCATTACTTGTAAATGGAAGTGCAGAACTTGAATCATGCCAAGTTTATTTAGTTTTATTGTAAATGGATTAAAATACTTTCCAAATTATTAGTTCAATTCAAGTTAATGATCAATTCCTCAAAAACCTTTTTTCTAATGCTTGACATATAAACCTTGGTTTGTGTCCATATTGTTTAATAAGATGTTTTACAGTTTTTTCGTTGACATCAAAGTGTTTCTTCACGATCTTCACAACTTCATCCATTGAGTATGAGATCTCAACAACTTCAAAGAGCAGTGCAAGAATACCAATTATTAAACGGGATAATGGTCCAAAGTCCGTGAACAAATCTTTTTTTTCACTTTTAACATGAATTCTCCATGCAGTCTGAAGAACCACATTCATGGCTTTAAAATCATTTCTGCAGGTTAAATATTCCTTTAAACAGAGAAAATAGAAATAAAATGATTTAAAACCTTTATAATTTGTCCACTGGCTGAATCCCACTGTTTTATCATCTAAAACGTGCGAATCATGAAATTTATCTGCAAAGAGCACTGCATCAAAGGTTTGAAGTTTTTTATAAACTTCACCTCGAGATTCTACCTGAAATTCATCCTTTAAATTCCTGAAAATCCTGTTAAAAACATCTTTTGAAGAATCCTCAAGATTTTTAATATCCAACTCAACATCGTAAACATTCAAAGCCAATTCATCAACTGCGAAGTAGATATTTACGGATTTACCAGTTCCTGGAGCCCCAATTACGTGAACAATTTTTCCTTTATGCGTCTTAAGATCTTCAAGGATTTTATAAAGTTTTTTATAGGAACGTGTTTCAACGAAGCTTCCATTGTCTGCATTGGATGTAACCTTGTAGTTTTCCATGATAAAATATTGATTTTTACGAGTATATAAACACGAAGATTGAGATAATTTGCTCTTTAGTAATATTATCCATTTTTGGGTGTCCTGAAAAATTTTTTCAACTGAGTTGATCCACAAGAATTGGTGAATTACAAATGAAAGTGCCCGTTCCCATAAATACATGAAAACCTATGGTTTTATTAATTTTATAAATCATAATTATAAGCAGAAAATGATTAAATATTTTTGAGGGGTTTAAATGGCAAAATATAGGTGTACAGTCTGTAACTACATATACGATGAGGAAGTTGAGGGTGTTAAATTCAATGATCTGCCTGAAAATTGGAGATGTCCCGTTTGCAACTCTCCAAAAAGTGCATTTGTATTTCTATGTGAAGGTAAAGCATGTGATGGGTCTGAAGAAGCAGATGAAAATAAAACAGTTTCAGATGTTATGGTTGCACAGATGGTGGAGTGGGGTGTTAAGTACGTGTTTGGAATACCTGGAACTTCTTCACTGGGTGTTGTTGAGGCCATACGTAAAAATGATGCCATCAGCTACGTACAGGTGAGACATGAACAGGCAGCTGCACTAATGGCTTCTGCCTACGGTAAGCTCACAGGACATGTTGCTGCATGTCTGACCATTGCAGGTCCAGGTGCAACTAACCTTGCAACAGGACTTTACGATGCAAAACTGGATCATTCCCCTGTTCTGGCCTTGACCGGTATGGTGAAAAGGCAGCTCATTGGTCCTGGTTCCTTTCAGGAGATAGATCAGCACGCTTTCTTTGAACCTGTGGCTGTTTTCAACAAAACACTCATGTCAGAGGATCAGACCACCAGCCTTACAACCCTTGCAATTAAACATGCCCTCCTTGAAAGGGGAGTTTCACACATTGGAATACCCAACGATGTTCAAAAATTTCCATGCACTGGTAAAGTAACTCCTTTTAAAAATAGAATGCCCAATCAAGCAGTTTTACAACCAGATTTCATTGTGGAAAGGGCTGCAAATTTGGTGGATAATTCAAAAAGGCCAGTTATAATAGCTGGTTTTGGGGCAATGGGTCATGGTGATGAACTTTTAGAATTTGCAGAGAAGATAGATGCCCCCATCACAACAACCTTCCGGGGAAAAGGTGTGGTTAATGAGTACAATCCACTTTACGTTGGAAGTCATGGAACAATAGGTTCAACAGCTTCAGCAGAACTTGTGGAAAAATCTGATCTCCTCGTGGTGGTTGGATCCTCCTTCTCAGACATGACACAAATACCTGAGAAGAGGGCTGTTCAGATCGACATGGACCCCCTGATGATAGCCCGTAGATATCCTGTTGAAGCTCCCATGCTTGGAAACAGCTCAGAACTTCTCCCACGCTTAATAAAAGCTGTTGAAGGTAAACAAAGACCAGACTACATGAAAGAAATTGCTGCATTGAATAAATCCTGGCTTGATCTTCTTGATGAAGAGACTGATGCCTCAAAATCGCCTTTAAGACCCCAGTACATAATAAAAGTTCTGAATGAAAAGCTTGCAGACGATGCAATTGTATCCCTGGATGTTGGTGAGAATGGATGGTGGTTCGGCCGTAACTTCTTTATGAAAGAAACCCAGAAACTTCTCATGTCCGGCTACCTCGCCACGATGGGATTTGGATTGCCTGCAGCTATTACAGCCCAACTGGTTTATCCTGAAAGGCAGGTTACATGTATAAGTGGTGATGGTGGTTTTTCAATGGTTATGGGGGAGTTTATGACTGCATGCAAATATGAACTGCCCATCAACCTGTTCGTAATGGATAACAGGCAGCTTGGAATGATCATGCAGGAGCAAAAGGTTGAAAATTATCCCAACTGGCAGACTGACCTTCACAACTGCGACTTTGCAGAGTATGCAGAAAGCTGTGGAGGTCTTGGAATAAGGGTTGAAAGTCCTGAAAAACTTCCAGAAGCAGTTGATAAAGCTTTGAATTCAGATAAGCCTGTTTTAATTGACATTGAAACTGATCCTAGAAGATTTATTGGATCTGATTGAGATGAAACCTGAAAATGTAGATTATGATTGAAGATAGGGGATATAATTTTTTAAAGAAACTTCATGCATACAAGAATCAGGAGAGTTGAAACATGGTCCAGGATTCATGGAAAGTACTTTCAAAGGTAGAAGATTCCAGGGAGAATCGGGCTAGATGTCCCTGCCCATTATGCCCCAGCTATTCAAACTGCGGTGGCGAAATACTTTACTGTGGCATAGGGCCCAGTAAGTCAGATGTTGAAATTCAGGGTTGTGTATGCAATAAATGTGACATTTACATTGAAAAAGGGCTCAAAGGAAACTATTACTGCACCAAAGATGTTGTTGGAAGGAACAGTAATTTTATGCGTAAAAAAGGATCATATGAAGACCCTGAAAGTTACAATAAAATGGTTAACATTAAAGATGAATGTTCCACTGGACGAAGCATGGTAGGTTCAATGGGATCCGCAAAGAAACTGCCTGTTTCATTTGAAGATATCCATTTTATTCCAGCCCAGGTGAACAAAATACCCCTGAACCTTGAGGAGGCTGTTAACACAACCATATGTATAGGTCCCTCATCAATGAAACCCCTGCAGCTTTCATCACCCATAATAATTTCAGGAATGAGTTTTGGTGCAGTGTCAATGAATGTTAAGCTTGTGATTGCAGAAACTGCTTCAAAGTTGAATGTTGGATTCAACTCCGGTGAAGGCGGTATAACAAAGGCTGAGCTTGAAATGGCACCATCTCAAATGATGGTTCAGTATGCAACTGGCAGATTTGGAGTTGATGAAGAGATACTGAAAAATGCTGTAGCAGTTGAAATACGCTTTGGACAGGGAGCTTACCCTGGAAAAGGAAGTTACCTTCCTGCAGAGAAAATGAACCAGGAGATAGCGGAACTCAGAGGTCTTGAACCTGATGAATCTGCCTATTCTCCTGCACACCATTCAGATATATTGAACCCTGGAGATGTTGTTGAGAAGGTTTCATGGCTTCGTAAGTTAACTAATGGGGCCCCAGTAGGTGCTAAAATTGGTTGTGGTGATATTGAGGGAGATATTGAGGTTCTTGTGGATGCTGATGTTGATTTTGTAACCCTTGATGGCTTTGGAGGGGGTACTGGTGCTACCGATCTTTACGTTAGGGAAAACGTTGGAATACCCATAATTGCAGCACTTCCAAGGGCTTATAAATATCTTGATGAGCTTGGAGTGAAGGATGGTGTCTCAATTCTTGCAGGAGGGGGTCTGCGCAGTTCTGCAGATTTTGCGAAGTGCCTGGCCCTGGGTGCAGATGCAGTTTCCATAGGAACTGCAGCACTCATAGCACTGAACTGTGAACAGTACAGGGTATGTTACAGTGGATCATGTCCCACAGGAGTTGCAACCCAAAATACTGAGCTTATAAAACAGTTGAACGTTTCTGATGGAGTTAAAAAACTTGAAAACTTTCTGAAGATTTCAACAAAAGAAGTAGCAAATCTCACACGCATAACTGGGAAAGAGAAGATTTCAGATCTGAATATGGATGATTTAACTGCAATTACACGTGAAACTGCATTTGTAACAGGTGTGAAATATATCAATGGCCAGTGCTTGAGGTGAATTACTATTTTTAAATGGATATAAATAACTTTTTTTTAGAGTAAACTTCATGAATCCAGTGTCAGCGAACCATTTAAAACCCTGATGGATCAAAACATGAACAAAATATTGGATAAATTTTTGTAGTTAAGGTGATGAAGATATGGATGAAATTGATATTGAATCTGAAAAAGTATTTGATCTAACATTTAATGCCATACCTGACCTTATAACACTCCTTGATAAGGATCATAAAATTTTAAGGATTAACAAGGCTATGGCAAATCGTCTTGGAGTTTCACCTGAAGAATGTGTTGGTAAAATATGTTTTGAAGTGGTTCACAACAGAGAATGTCCTATAGAAAACTGTCCCCATGCATTGTTACTGGAAGATGGTTCAGAACACGTATCTGAAGTGAAAGAAGATAATTTAGGAGGATTTTTCCTTGTAACTGCCACTCCAATAGTTGACAGTTCAGGGAATACATTGGGGAGTGTTCATGTTGCAAGGGATATTACACAGCGTAAAATTATGGAGGATGAACTTCATAAAGCCCTTGAGGATAAGGACGTACTTATTAAAGAGGTGCACCACAGGGTTAAGAACAATTTGATGATCCTATCAAGCTTGTTAAACCTACAATCCCGTTACATAACCGATGAGAAGATCCAGAATATTTTCAAGGAATGCCAGGATCGTACAAGGTCCCTTGCAATTATACATGAAAAACTGTACAGATCAGAAGATCTTAAAAAAATAAAGATCAATGAATACATTGAAAGCCTTGTTTCAAGTCTTTATCACAGTTACACACTGGATTACAATAGAATTAAGGTCAGGGTGGATGTTGAAAACCTTGAATTTGATGCAGACACATCCATTCCAATTGGGCTCATAATAAACGAACTTTTCACCAATGCAATGAAGCATGCATTTCCAGGAAATAAAACTGGGCAGGTAACTGTTGAACTGCATTCAGAAAATGATGAATTTAAACTTGAGGTTTCAGATGATGGAACTGGTTTTCCTGAAGATTTAGACTATAAAAATGTTGATTCTTTAGGTTTACGACTTGTTAAGAGCTTAACCGAACAGATAGATGGAAAACTTGAGCTTGAACATGGTAAAGGTACTCATTTTACCGTGACATTCAGAGAACTGTAAACCCTACCCCTAAAAAAGTCTTTCTCCCTTTTTTTCTATTCCATTTGTATAAAATTTTATTTTTCTATAAAAATTATGGAAAACATGCAGATTTTAAGAGTTAAAACCTGTTTAAACCCACTGAATTCCCTCATTAAACCCCCCAAACTTTTTTTTAAAGTCCTTCAAGAGTTATTTTTTAAAAAGGATACCTTTAAAATTTATTTCATTTCAAAGGCCATGTTACTTCAAAGGCTGTTCTGAAAAGGTCAAAATATATATTCCTTACTTGAATATTATTTAAAAGAGTTCTTTAAAAAAATTTTATTTAAAAGTTTCTCTAAAATCAGTTAATTGATGTGAATCTGATTTTAAAATTTTGATCTCATAGGTTGGTTGTTTGAATGGATTTAAGGGGTAATGCAAATATTGAAGCTCAAGTTGGAACACTGCGAAAGAATCTTCTAGATTTAAGTATGAAAAATCAGCTTTTGAACTTCAGACCCTACACCAGATCCATAAAGGTGGAAGATGAAATACCAACCGAAGTTTACAGCATCCTGGTTTTAAATGAAAAGAAAATGCAGTTTCTTCCAAGGGCAGAAAAGGATGAAACAAGAGATTCTGAAGCCATTGATCCAAAAAAAGAGGAAAATGGTCAGATATCAGGAAATGCCCCAGATTTTCAGGATGATCCAAATAACATGGATAGGAATCATGAAGAGAAATCCATTCTCTGGAAGCTTCCAGAACCCCAGTTAAAGGTGGCAGAAAAACACAGTGACCTTCTTCTTCAGACGAATTTAACTGCAGAAGAACTGCAGAAACGTCTCTTCCGCATAGGTCAGCAGTCCAGATCCATGCTTGAAGAACAGGGTTACAACATCCTTTACCTTGCAATGGGTTTTCTGGAATGGGTGGAAAGTCCAGATTCTGAAAGTGTTAGGAAAGCACCCCTTGTACTTGTACCTGTAGAACTGGAGCGTAAAAAGGTTAAAGGTCCTTTCAAGCTCAAATGGACTGGAGAAGAAATAATTACAAACATTTCACTCCAGGAAAAGCTCACAGAACAGAACATTGAACTACCGGATTTTGAAATGCCTGCTGAAAAATCTGATCTTTATGACTATTTTAAGGCAGTTAAAAAGGCAATAGGAGTAAATAAGGATTGGAAATTGGTTTATGAGAGTTACCTTGGATTTTTCAGCTTCACCAAATTCGTTATGTACAAGGATCTGGATCCTGAAAGCTGGTCTGGAGAGTACCTTGAAGGTAACCCCATAATAAATGCCATATTCGATCCATCCGGAGATACATATGATGAGGGGTTCCTTCCAGAGGATGTTGATAAAAAATTACGTTACAAAGATGTTTATCACATAGTTGATGCTGATTCTTCCCAGATCGCTGTTATAGAAGATGCCAAATCTGGTAGGAACATGGTGGTTGAGGGGCCTCCAGGCACTGGTAAATCTCAGACAATTGTGAATCTCATAGCTGAATTGATAAGTAATGGAAAGACTGTGCTTTTTGTTAGTGAAAAAATGGCGGCTTTAGAAGTTGTTAAAAGTCGTCTGGACAATATTGGACTGGGGGAGTTCTGTCTGGAACTTCACAGCCGTAAATCCAAGAAGAAGGATGTTCTGAATGAACTTGAAAGAACACTCTACAAAAGAGTTAAGCCCCAGGTATCCCTTGAAAATGAGTTTCAAACCATTGAAAGACTCAGATCAGAGTTGAATGGATACAATGAAGTTTTACATGAACCCTTTGGTGAAATTGGACTTTCTCCATTTGAACTTTTTGGTATGAAGGAAGAATCCCTGAATTATTTCAGGGAAGCAGGAAGGGAAATGCCCAGGGTTAGATTTCAGTCCCCTGAAAAGTGCAGTTTATCCCAGTACAATGAAACAGCTGCAACACTTAAAAGTATTGAGGAACTGGTTAAGTTTTTGAAGCCCATATCAGAAAATCCCTGGAAAAACTGTATGCCCTCCAATCTCCTCCCATCAGATGAAGATGAAGTGGGATCTCTTCTTAAAAGAACTGAGCTGTCCCTTGAAAACCTTCAATCTGAATTGGAATATCTTTCTCAAGTGACTGGACTTGGAAAACCTCAAAACACTAAAAAAATTTCTGAATTCATTTCTTCTGCAGAGCTGCTCTCCAATTCAAAAAAATTATCCATTGATGTTCTCACAAACCCTGAGTGGGATGGAGGTAATGGACTTGCCCTTGAGTTAATAAGAAACCTTGAAACATTTAAGGAGTACAGGGAGGAGTTGTCCATGTTCCAAAGGGACGTGTTAAATATGAACCTTCAACCCCTCCTTAACGAGTACCGTGAAAATTCTTCAAAACTGTTGAGATCCTTTAGGGGAGGATATAAAAAGGCGAAGGAACATGTATCCTCATTATACATAGGTAAAGTCCCAGAAAAAGATGAAAATGTTATAAATGACCTTGAATCTGTTGTTCAATGTCAAACAGCCCTTCGTAATCTGGAGGATCTGGAAGAAACAGGTCAAAAATTGTTTGGAAATTACTGGAAGGGATCGGACAGTGATCCAGAATCCCTGAAACAGTTAATTAAATGGATTGTTCCCTTCAGGAAAATGATGGCAACAGGTAAAGCTAGTATTAAAACAGTTGAACTTGTAAGTTCTGGAGTCGATGCTGAAGATACATCCACATCGATACAGAGGATACATATGTACTCAGTGGAAATGTTGAAGTACATCCATGAACTGGACAGTTACCTGAAAATCGATTTTAAGTCAATATTTGGTAAAGGTCTTGAAAATACATCATTTAATGAAATAACGGCCCAGATCAAAGGTTACATTGCCGGACTCTCATCACTGCAAAAATGGTCCCAGTTCCTTGAAATTTTAAGGGAAAGACCTAACACAATGGTCGATCCCCTGATTGAGTTGGTAACCCATGATGAAATTGAAACAGAAGATCTCATACCCTGTTTCAGGGGAAATCTTGCAGATGAACTTCTGAGATCTGTTTTCAATACAAATCCCCTTCTCTCAGGATTTATAAGTGAACTTCATGAGGGTAAAATAGAAAGATTCAGTGACATGGACAGAGAAATCATCTCCCTCAACAGGAAGAGGATCTCTTCCAAGCTTTCAATGGAGAAGCCAAGTTTGAATGGTGCACCTTCAAGAAACTCTGAATTGGGAATCCTTTTAAGTGAATTCAACAGAAAAAGAGGACATATGCCCATAAGACAGCTTTTATCCAATACCTGTGGTCTGGTTCAGAAGATCAAACCCTGCTTTATGATGAGCCCACTTTCAGTGGCCCAGTTTCTGGATCCACAAAACTCCAAGAACGTCCGCTTCGATGTGGTTGTCTTTGATGAGGCGAGCCAGGTTAAGCCTGAAGATGCACTTGGAGCATTTTTAAGAGGTAATCAGGCTGTTGTGATGGGTGACACCCGCCAGCTGCCACCAACTTCATTTTTCGATACAATGGCAGATGCAGATGATATTGATGACTATGAACTTTCATCCATATCAGATATGGAGAGCATACTTCATCTCTGCAAAAGGAGCTTCCCAACTAAAATGCTGCACTGGCACTATCGCAGCCGGCATGAATCACTCATAGCACTTTCAAATCAGGAGTTCTACAACAACGAACTCCTTATATACCCATCACCCTGCCATGATACAAATAATATGGGTTTGAAGTTTCAATATCTTCCTGAAACAGTTTATGATAGGGGTAGAAGTTCTGCAAATCGTATGGAAGCTAAAAAAGTGGTTGAAGCTGCAATGGAACATTACAGAAAATTTGGATCCTCCAAGAGTCTGGGTATCGGTACCTTCAACATCAAACAGCAGCAGGCCATACAGGAAGAGCTGGAGTTGCAGCTTAAAATGAATTCAGAACTTGAAGGGTTCTTCACAAGTAGTCGTGATGAAGCATTCTTCATCAAGAACCTTGAAACGATTCAGGGGGATGAGAGAGACGTTATATTCGTGAGTGTTGGTTACGGCAAGGATCAAAATGGCCGTTTAAATCTTAACTTTGGACCTTTGAATCGTGACGGTGGAGAAAGACGTTTGAACGTTCTCATAACCCGGGCAAGGGAGCGATGCGTTGTTTTTTCAAATTTTAAGGCCCGTGATATAGATATAACTTCAAATTCTGCCTTTGGAGTCCGGGCTCTAAAGTCATTTCTTGAGTACGCAGAAACAGGAAATCTTGAAAGTGTCAGGGCTCCAGGGGAGGATACAGAATCGCCATTTGAAGATTCTGTGTACAGATTCCTTAGAGAAAATGGGTATGAAATTCATAAACAAGTGGGATGTGCAGGTTTCAGAATAGACCTTGCAGTGGTTAATCCTCACTCTTTAGGGATGTACCTTCTTGGAATTGAATGTGATGGGGCAAGCTACCACAGCTCACACGTTGCCAGGGACAGGGACAGACTCCGCCAGCAGATACTTGAAGGGCTTGGATGGAACATATACAGGATCTGGTCAACCGACTGGTACAGAAACCGTGCTGACGCCCAGAGAAGGTTACTCGAAACCGTAGATGAAGCTTCAAAAGTTGCATCATCCCCTAAAAACTTACAAGAAGAAGTTGAAGCTGAGAATGGAAGAAATACCTCTGAAATAATTGAAACACGAATTGAAAATAGAACTGAAAATAGAACTGAAACTCCTCTGGAAGTTGAAAGAGAAACCATGAAGGTTGAAGTTCCATACAATCTAGACACGGAAATATCCTCAAGTAGGGATCATCCATCTGAACGTGCTGAAAATGGCAACAAAGACCACCTTAATATTGATGATGTAACTCCAAGTTCTGTTAACAGTTCATCTACCCATGATAGTTCTATTGATAACTCTTCAGTTAACAGTTCCATAAACAGGTATCCATTTAAAGATTCTATAAGCTTTATCACTGTTAATGAACCTGATTTTAATGAACATGATGTTGTTAATGATTTTAAAATGAAAAAAGTGGATGGTTCCCATATTGGGGGTCTTGATGATGGTTCCATTGTTAATCAATCTGATCTTTCAGAATCTTATGGTACTTCGGAATCTCCAGAAGATTCTGTAGTTGATTATGATGTTTGTTCCTCACTCTGCATCCCTGTAACTGGTGAACTACATGAAAAACATCCATCTGAACTTGCAAAAGCCGTGGTGCAGATCGTGAACCTTGAGGGTCCTGTGCATTTCAGTGAAGTTGTGAGGAGAATAAGGGTTGCTTGGGGCCTTAAAAAGGCAGGTAAAAGGATCCAGGATGCTGTGCTGAGTGCAGTGGTTTATGCCAAGCAGAATGGTGAAATAACATCCAAAGGCGATTTCCTATTCTACAACGGAGTTACCGGAGGTAATGTAAAGGTGCGCAGGCGTTGTGGAGATCCTCCAGCCAGGATTGACCTGATATGTGATGATGAGATTGCAGAAGCAGTTAGAATAGTGATAATTCGTCAGTTTGCAACTCCCAAGGACGAGATTGTCAAGCAAACCTCCAGAATTCTTGGATTTAAGGCAACCCGTGGATCAACTGCATCAAGGATCGGGAAGGTTGTGAACTGGCTTCTTGAAACTGGTGAGCTTGAAATCTTACCAAATGGTATGATAAACTTTCCAAGACAGTGAAACTCTTAAATAATGAGCTTGAAAACGTGAATATGAAGGGAGTTCAATTTTCTATCAATAGTACTGAATCGTGCCATGGAAATATTAATTTGTATAATGTAAATTCTAAAAAAAATATTCCTAAAAGAATTTAATCCATGAAAACCAAGATCAATTAAAAAAAAAGATCCACTTTAAGGATGCTCAATTTTTTAGGTTAAATTCAATTTTAAGATGCATAATAAAGAGTTAATATAACAAATTTTTAATAAGAAGTTATTTTAACAATTTCTTTAATAAAAATACTCATTTAAAAGAGTTATCAATAGATTAGATGAATTGATAAATCTAATCCAGGAGAACAACATGAAGATACCGTGCATAACAGAAGAATCACTTTACAGACCTGAAGCCCGCAGGTGGAGAGAGAGAATGAGTTTACTGGAACCTCTGGGTGATGTAGTGGTTGTGTTACCATGCAGTATGCGTAAACCTTACTCACAGTCCAAATCCCACTCCATTTTCATGAAGGCAACCAAAGGTTATCAAGAAGCAATTTTAACCTCCCCTTTTGGTGTTTGTCCCAGGGAGATGGAAAGAACATATCCAATACAAGCCTACGACACCTCAACAACAGGTGACTGGTCCCATGAGGAAATAAAAGTCACAGGTGAATGTTTGAAAGATTACATTGGAGATAAAGAGGTCATAGCCCATGTTTCAGGTGGTTACAGAGAAGTTTGTGAGGAATATCTGCCTGATGCCATTTACACATGCGAGGACGGCAGGCCAACATCCTGGGAATCCATGGACAAACTCAAAAACGCTTTAAAAGGTTACAATAAAGTTTCTTGGAAGGAAAGAAGGCTCCACGCTTTAAGATCCATTGCAAGATACCAGTTCAACACCCCTGATGCAGACGCATTGATACCAGATGGATCTAAAGTAGTTGGAAGGTTCAGCAAACGTATCCTTCAGAACAAGGAACAAATTGCAACTTTACTCTTTGATAATGGATTTTACTCTCTCAACCTTCGTGGTGGCGAAATTTTGAGAGATGTTGGGGTTAAATGGGTTGAAATAGATTTTGATCTTAAAACCAGCACAGTATTTGCACCGGGAGTTCTTGATGCAGATCCCGGTATAGTCCCAAAGGATGAAGTTGTGGTTTTAAGGAAAGGGGAAGTTATGGGTGTTGGTAAAGCTGTTTTAAATGGTGGAGAGATGAAGAGATCTGGAAACGGTGTTGCAGTGAAGCTTAGACACAGAAAAAAGTGAACCCCCAACCAACCTTAAACACAAACATAATAAAAGTATAAATACCATGAACAGATCATAGAAAACTACATCTATTTGATGTTGATAAACATCATAAAATAGGCCATTAAGATTAAAATAAGATATTTTATAAAATTTAATGGAATAAAGGCAATAAAACACTTTTAAAAATTTTTGAGGGATAATATGAGTGAAGAATTAGTTGCAAAAATAAGAGAAGCACTTTCAAGTGTTGCAGATCCTCACATGGGTATCAGTATAGTTGAAATGGGAATAGTTGGAGACATTGAAGTCAACGAAGCAGAAAAAACCGCTAAAATCGTTATAAAACCAACAAACCCCGGATGCATGAGTGCAGCAAACATAGCAATGCAGGCAAGGATAAACGCTGAAAAACTCGATGAAATCGACAAAGCAGAGATCGTTGTTGAGGGACACATGATGGCAGATGCAATCTGCGACATGGTAAACAAATAATATGGTTCAATGGAACATCGCCGCTGTAGTGGGTGTTCCAGGAGTGGGTAAAACTTCACTCTGCAGGGAAGCTGCAGAACTAGTTGGAAGCACCCATGTAAACTACGGCGACCTTATGCTAGAAATAGCTAGGCTTGAGGGCCTTGCAGAAACAGATTCTGAGATGTTCAGTCTTGATCTGGACATCCAACACAGGATCTGGAGGACTGCAGCTTTAAGGGCCAGTTCCATGAGTAACATCATTCTTGACCTTCATGGAATTGATAAATCCTCAATAGGTTACATAACCTCTTTTCCAGTTGAAATCATATCACCTGACATTGTTGTGATAGTTGAATCTTCATACGAGAACGTGATAAAACGAAGATATGCAGATTCCTCTAAAAAACGTGTTTTAGAAGATTCTAAAAGTTTGTATGAACACATGAATCTTTTAAGATCATCTGTTGCAGTATTTTCTGTTTTTTCAGGATTTACATTTACAGTGGTTGATAACAACAACTTCAAGGAGTGTCTTGAACAAATCGTTGCTGTTCTGAAGAGATAATTCCATAAATTTGTAATATATGCCATGAAATGCTTAATACATTCTTTAGAATGAGTGCATTAATAGAAAGAGTTATATATGATGAAGGCTAAATCTTGAATCTACCCTTACGTCTTCTAAATTTTAATTCACGAAGGATTAATATTTGAATACAGTTAAGGATATGGGGGCCCGTGGCTCAGGCGGTAGAGCGCACGGCTGATAACCGTGAGGCCCTGGGTTCGAATCCCAGCGGGCCCATTTCCTTTTATAAATCATTCTAATTTTAAAGTAATAGTTTAAATTTCTAAAAATTAAATTTGATCGAATTTTACTCAACTACATTTTTACATCATATTAAACCTGCCATATAAATAAACCTAATTTTTAGCCCAGTACCTGATGTAACAATTTGATATCCATCTTTACCTCTTGAGGTTGCACATCATTTTCCACGATAGTTAGGCAAAAGATGAAAGGCTAAAAAAATGAATTTAAGGCTTAAAACTCTTAAAAAAGATTTTTAAATATTTAGAATTAGGATCAAAAATGTTGATTTTCTGTGTTTTTATCATACAAATTAAAATTTCAAAAAATTTATATTTGGTCGCAGCAAATAGTAAACTGGAGCAATGGTAAAGTCTAGGTAAACATTAATTACCTCATTTTTTACCTTCTTTTTTATTATTTTATCCTGAAATACTTTAAACTATCCAAAAAAGATAAATTTTATTTTAAAAAAAGTATTTAAAGTATTGAATAAGGGTTTATCTAAAAAAAAATCATCAGTTCACTGTTTTTATCTGAATCATCATTCAATTCATTTATTCACACAAAAAAAGGAAATTTAAAGGGAATTACTTGCCCTGATAAACTCTTCAAGCTTCTGGGATGCTGCTCCAGATTCAACTACTTCTTCTGCCATTTTAAAGCCTTCCTTAAGAGTTTCAACCTGCCCACTTATGAACAAAATTGCAGCGGAGTTTGCAAGACACATATCAAGCCTTGCCCTGTCCTTTTCATCACCCCTTTTACCTACCAGAACATCCCTAACAACATCCAGGTTTCCTTCAAGGGTTTCAGGAGCTTTTATATATTCTGGATCAGCCCTTTCAATTCCAAAATCCTCAGGATAAATATCAAATACCTTTATTTTTCCTTCATCCAGTAATGCAACCTTTGTTTTTCCTATGGTTGATATTTCATCCATTGCAGGTTCATCCCTGTCATCAAATCCATGGACAACCATTGCCCTCTTGAGTCCAAGGTTTTTCAGAACCTCTGCAACAACCTCAACGTATTCAGGGTCAAAAACTCCAAGTAGCTGGACATCTGCTTTTGCAGGGGATGTTAAAGGCCCAATTATGTTAAAGACAGTTCTTATTCCAAGTTCCTTCCTCACGGGCATAACATGTTTCATTGCAGGGTGGAAGTTAGGTGCAAACATGAACCCTATGCCTGCATCCTCAAGGCAATGCTCAACTCCCCTTGCACCGCAGTTTATGTTCACGCCGAGTGCCTCCAGAACATCTGCACCACCACATTTACTGGTTATGCTGCGGTTTCCATGTTTTGCAATGGCAACACCACATGCTGCTGCTATTAAAGATGCTGCCGTGCTTACGTTGAAGGTTTTAAATCTGTCCCCACCTGTACCACACGTGTCAACGAGTGGAATATCCATATCTGGGTTCACATTTATGCATGCGTCCCTCATTGCCCTTGAAAATCCTGTTATTTCAGGGGCTGATTCTCTCTTAACTGCAAGTCCAGTGAGAATAGCGGCTATGTGCACATTACTTGCCCTGCCACTTATCATCTCACTCATGCAATTGTAAGCCTCTTCTTCACTTAGATCCTTCCTGGAAGCCACTTTTTTCAGGTAATCTACCATCATCTCTGTCATCTCCCTGGATCTATCCCTGAATCCTTGTTGCATTTTTCAGTTCAGCACATGCTTCCTTCACTTTATCAAGGAGAACTGTTTTATCTTTGAGGTTTTCTTCAACTATGTTTATGAGGGCACTTCCAATAATTGCACCGTCAGCTCCGGCTTTTATAACTTCTGCTACATGTTCTGGTTTTGAAATTCCAAACCCAACACATAACGGTAGGTCTGTGTGGCTGCGCATTCTCTCTACAAGCTCAACACTACTGGTCTTAACCTCGGATCTGGCACCTGTAACACCCATAACCGATACAACGTAAAGAAATCCTGAGCACATCTCTGCAATCTGTTTGAGTCTTTCGTTACTGGTTGTCTGGGCTGCCAGGAATATTGGGTCAATTCCATGCTTTCTTGCTGCTTTCACAGATTCTTCTGCTTCTTCAGGAGGTAGATCTGCGGCGAGAACACCATTTACACCCGATTTCAGTGCATCCTCATAAAATTTATTTATTCCACGTTGGTATATGAGGTTGTAGTACACAAGAAGACCTATTGGAATTTCTGTGAATTCACGTATCCTTCTTATGAATTCAAAACATTTATCTGTGGTCATACCTGCATTCAAGGCTCTTAAATCTGCAGACTGTACTGTTTGGCCATCTGCAACTGGGTCACTGAATGGAAATCCTATTTCAAGAGCATCTGCTCCTCCTTCAACCATTTTTTTAATGATCTCTAATGATGTTTCAAAGTCAGGGTCTCCTGCAACCATGAATGGTATGAAAACACCTTCTCCTTTATCTTTAACCCTTTTAAACATTTCTTGATAAGTTTCTGTCATCAAAGTCACATCCTCATTTTTTTCCATGGGACTCACAGTTCTTCCCCCATTTCCTTTGCAACTAAGAACATGTCCTTGTCTCCCCTTCCAGATAAGTTTACAATTATGGTTTTTCCCTTGTTTTCAGGCATTTTAGCATATTTTTCAGCGTATGCAACTGCATGAGAACTTTCAAGTGCAGGTATTATTCCCTCGTACTTGGATAGAAGTTCAAATCCTCGGAGTGCTTCTTCGTTGGTTACTGCAACGTACTTTGCACGGCCTGAAGTGTGGAGGTAGGCATGTTCTGGTCCAACACCAGGATAGTCCAGGCCTGCAGAAACTGAACTTGCCTCCTTTATCTGTCCGTCCTGATTCTGGAGTACGTAGGATAATGATCCGTGGAGTACTCCCTCCGTGCCCTTGCAGAGTGTGGCGCCTGTTTTGTCTGTTTCTACTCCTTCTCCCCCACCTTCCACTCCAATTAGATCAACTTCTTCATCATCAAGGAATCCTGAGAATAGTCCCATTGCATTACTTCCACCGCCGACACATGCTATTGCTGCATCAGGTAGTTTTCCTTCTTTTTCAAGTATCTGTTTCCTTGCTTCCTGCCCTATAACGCTCTGGAAATGTTTTACCATTGTTGGGTATGGGTGTGGACCCATGGTTGTTCCTATGAGGTAGTGGGTTGTTTCGATGTTGGTGATCCAGTCCCTGAATGCCTCGTTTATTGCATCTTTAAGTGTTTTTGAACCTGAGTGTACTGGAAGTACCTTTGCTCCGGATATTTCCATTCTGAACACGTTGAGCTTCTGTCTCTCAACATCTTCACTTCCCATGTACACTTCTACTGGAATTTTGAAGTTGGCACCCACTACTGCTGTTGCAATTCCATGCTGTCCTGCACCAGTTTCAGCTATTAACCTGGTTTTTCCCATGTACTTTGCAAGAAGTCCCTGTCCAAGGGTGTTGTTTATTTTATGAGCACCTGTGTGAAGCATGTCCTCCCTTTTAAGGTATATTTTACATCCAAGTTTCTCTGAAAGGTTCTTTGCGTAGTAAAGGGCTGTTGGCCTTCCTGCAAATTCCTTTAAATAGTATTGAAGTTCTTCATTGAACTTTTCATCATCCTTGTACTTTAAAAAAGCCTTTTCAAGCTCTTCAAGTGCAGGTATAATAAGTTCAGGGACAAAAACTCCCCCATATTTACCGAATTTTCCACTTTCTATCATGAGATCACCTTAACTTTAATTTATTCCAATCAAACAATCCAATCTTATTCTCCAATTAATTTAACAATCAAACAATCCATTCTAGTTAATTAAAAAGATTATTTTAATATTTAATACTTAAATGACCTTTTATTCCAAACAACTCTTTTATTTTAAGGGGATTTTTAATTCCAGGTGCATCTTCAACCCCTGAATTGACATCCACGTAGTCGAAGTATTTATCCAAAATTTTTTCATAACCCTTTATTCTTTCAGTGCTCATTCCACCTGCAAGAACTGTTTTTATACTTTTTTTAATATTTTTTGCAATTTTTGAAGCTTTTACTGCTGTTTCAATTGGAATCTGCCTTCCAGTTCCACCACTTTTTCCTTCAACTTCGTAGTCAAATATGATGGCATCACAAACCCTTGCAAATTCCTTTATTTCCTCTTTTTTATCCTCTGAAAGTTTATCAGAAATTCCAACTGCCCTTACTATCTTCAAATCCTTTTCAAGGGGACTGATTTTGAAACAATCCCGCCACTTAAGATATTTTATTTCATAAGGGGAAAGTGAGTGAAGCTGTAAAATCTTTATACCTGTTTTCCTTAGTGCAAAAAGCACTTCTTCAGCATTTTCAGGTTCCATTACAAGAACGGCCCTATCTTTATTCTTCATAAAATGTTTCAGTTCATTTATCCTTTCCAGTTCCACGAAACGTTTGGATCGTTTGATGTTTATAAATCCTATGAAGTCTGCACCTGCATCTTCACATATCTGTACATCTTTAGGTCTGGTCATTCCACAGATCTTAACTTTCATAAAAATCCAACCCAATATTAATTTCTTTGAATTTTGGAACCATTTAGGCTGCTGATTATTTGTGAAGCTGCATTAAGCATTTCAGATTTATTTTTTTGACCCATTATTCCAGTTCCTATTAATATTGCATCTGTTCCTGCTTCAGCCAAGCGTAATGCATCTTCAGGTCCTTTCACACCACTCTCAGATACAAAGACTACTTCAGGGGGTATGTGCTCTGCAAGTTTTTCCGTTACCCTGAGATCAATTGTGAAGTCCTTGAAGTTTCTGTTGTTAACCCCTATTAACTGGGCTCCTGATTTTAGGGCATTTTCTATATCTTCTCGGCTTCTGCACTCCACCAGTGCATCCATTCCAAGTGTGGAAGCAAGTTCAATACCACTCATGAGTTCAGGGTACACTCCTGACATCAATAGAACTGCTCTTGCACCTGAAAGTTTTGCCTCGTATATCTGGTACTCCTCTAGCAGAAAGTCCTTTCTGAGGAGTGGGAGTTCTGTTATTTTTGAAGCAGACTTCAGGTTGTTGAGGCTGCCTTTGAAATAATCTTCCTCTGTTAGGATTGAAACTGCACTGGCACCTGCAACCTCAAAAACATCAAGGGCATCTTCAATTTTGGTCCCTGATATATCTCCCATGGAGGGTGATGCTGGTTTGTACTCGCAGATAACACGCACATTTTCATCAGAAGTTAATGCATTCTTAAATGAATTATGTTCATTATTTGAATTAAATTTTGGGCCTGGAAATTTCTCATTATCCAGAATTTCTTCAACCTGGTTTTTCAACTGTATCAATGGTTTTGATTTCATTGTGCTTTGAAGTGTTTTCTGTCTCTGGTTTAGGATTTCCTGAATTTTTATCATGAACCTATCTCCAGAAAGTTTTTGAGTATCTTGAGTCCTTCACTTGTTCCAACAGATTCCGGGTGAAATTGAAGGCCGTAAATTGGGAATTCACGGTGTTTTATTCCCATTATGAGATTATCCTCAGTTTTTGCAGTGACTTCCATGCTTTCAGGCGTTTTTTCTGCATCACAGAGCAGTGAATGGTACCTGGCAGCATTTAACGGGTTTTTAACCCCTCTAAAGAGGCCTTTACCGTTGTGGATTATCTCACTCTGTTTTCCATGAACAGGTTCTGTTAAAATTATCTTACCTCCAAAAGCTGAAAATATCCCCTGATGTCCAAGACAAACTCCTAAGATTGGTATTTCAGGCCCAAGTTCCCTTATGACCTGCATGCAGACTCCGAAGTCTCCCCGGTTTTCAGGGTTTCCAGGTCCTGGAGATATTATTATTTTTTGAGGTTGAAGCTTCCTTATTTCATCTACAGTGATTTCATCGTTTCTTTTAACGATTATATCCTCTTGGATCTGACCTACCATCTGGTACAGGTTGTAGGTGAATGAATCGTAGTTGTCGAGTATCAGAATCATTCAATCTCATCCCCTGACTTGATTGTGGAACTGGAACACTTGGAACCTGAATTTGAATTTAAATTTGAATCTGAATCGGAATCCCCTGAAACTTCAAGTGCTTTTAAAAGTGCTCCTGCCTTATTTTCACATTCATGGTACTCATTTTCAGGTACTGAGTCATGAACTATTCCTGCACCTGCCTGTATTCTTCCAGTGTTTCCTTCGCAGACCATGGTTCTTATGGTGATTGCAAAATCTGCGTTTCCATTTAAGGAGAAGTATCCCACTGCCCCTGCATAAGGTCCTCGTGGAATTCCTTCGAGTTCGTTGATTATTTCCATTGCCCTTATCTTTGGAGCTCCGCTGAGTGTTCCTGCAGGAAACATTGCTTTGAATGCATCAACTGCTGTTTTGTCTTTTCTGAGTGTTCCCTGAACCTTGGAAACTATGTGCTGGACGTGGGAAAATTTTTTAACCCCCATGTACTCTGGAACATGGACGGATCCAAATTCACTGACCTTTCCAACGTCGTTTCTTGCAAGGTCCACGAGCATGAGGTGTTCTGCCCTTTCCTTCTCATCGGATAGGAGTTCACTTTGAAGTTTTTCATCCTCAAGGGTGTTTGAACCTCTTGGACATGTTCCTGCAATTGGGAAGGTTTCAATCTTTCTGTTTTCCACCCTTACAAGCATTTCAGGACTTGAACCTATTATTTCACGTTTTCCAAGTTTTAAGTGGTACATGTATGGGGAAGGATTGATTTTACGCAGTTTTTCATAGAATGATAACTTGTTACCCTCCAATTCATATTCCCTGGCATTGGATATGACACCCTGGAATATTTCACCGGCCCTTATTTTTTCCTTGGTTTTTCTGACCATTTCTTCATATTCTTCCTTGGAAAAATAATGGTTTTTTTCCTTGAAAGTTAAATCATCAATTTTGTAGTCCTTTTTTGAGAGTTCCTGGATTTCTTCAAGTCTGTTCTCTCCAAGGGTCACGTATTCACATTTGTTATGTATCCTGTCGAAGATTATTCCATCAAGAAAGAGTCCAAATTCAAAGTCAGGATAGGATCCCTCGGGTATGTCCACGGGTTCGAAGTGTCTCACAGCTTCGTAGGATACATAACCCACAAGACCCCCGTTGAATCCCTTTTTTCCTGTGTTTTTTGAGTTTATCTTCTTTATTTCATCGAAGGGGTTTTTAACCTCAAATTCCTCTTTTTCTCCATCATGCTCTATTTCAAGGGTGTTACCTTTAGCTCTGAAGGTTGCAGAGGGTTTGAATCCCAGTACTGAGTATCTTGCAAGTCCACTGTCACTTTCCATTGATTCCAGTAAAAATGCGCTTGAATAATTACTGTATATCCCTTTGAAGAGTTCAAATGGAGAATCAAAATCTACATCAATTGTTTGGGGTTCGTTTATTTTAATTCCAATTTCATCGAAGTTATATTCGCCAAAAACATTCACTGCCTTTCATATTTTCACCTTAAAAAGTATTTTATCTTGAATTTTTATCATGAATTTGATTTTATCAGCTGAATTTTTTCTATTAACTCAACTTCTTTTCATACCATAGTTTTTATCTCTAACTTATTCTTACATCATAGTACTATTTAAACCTTTAGAGTACATATTTGTACATAGTTTTAAATAGTTGTTCCTACTAAAGGAAGATCAGGCAGATATAAAGACAGGATCAAAAGGTAGTATCATAACGATGGAGAAATAACTATGTGGGACAGAGTAAAACATAAATTCGAGAAATTTCCAGCCAGGATGGCTGTTGCAAGGAAGATAGTGGAACTTGGACTTCGAGTTGGTGAAAAGGGTAAGATCTACTGCGGAGATGTGGAGATAAGTGATCTGGCCCTTGCAAGATCATCTGGCGTTGATAGACGGACAATCAAGTCCACTGTAGATGTTATATTGAATGATGAACAGCTTTCAGCAATATTCAAAGATATTCACCCTGCAGGTGCCCTTCTAAAAAATATCGCCAAGAACCTTGGATTTGGAGTTGTGGAAATAGAGGCAGAAGCTGGAAACCCAGGGATACTTGCAAAATCCACAGAACTAATATCCTGTGAAGGAATAAGCATAAGACAGGCCCATGCAGGAGACCCAGAACTTGAGGAACACCCAAAACTCACAATAATAACAGAAAAACCTGTTAAGGGAGAACTAATAAACGAGTTTCTGAAGATACCTGGGGTTAAAAGGGTTTCAATCTCTTAAAAAGGTTTCATTTGATTTAAAGGGAAATTTTTGAATAAAAAAGAAAATAAAAAGAGAAATTAATAAAAATTAAATAAAAAGCAAATGTTTAATGAAAAATGATTCAAAAATATTAAAAAATAGATAGTTTACAACTATTTCTTTTCCATATCTTCTTCATCAAGGACCTTTAAAAGCTCATCCCATGCTTCAAGAGATTCCTGAGCTTCCTGATCTGTTAAAACCTCAATTGCATATCCTGAATGAACCAAAACATATCTTCCAATTTCTAAGTCCCCTACAAGGTCCAGTTTTGCCTGCTGTCTTACTCCACCAAAATCAACGGTGGCAACGTTGTCCTTAATTTCAACTATCTGTGCTGGTGCTGCGATACACATAATATCTCCTCTTATTAACTTCAATACTCAATTTAATCTGATGTTGATATCCAGTTTTTGAATGCAACTTCTATAATTTACAATATAAGTTTGTATTCATATTTTGTTTTACTATTGTTTAAATTTCAACCAATAAAAGCTTTGGTTAATACATTTTTAAAGAGTTTACCTATCTTGGAATTTATTCAGAAGAAAAACTTCTTAAACAGGGATTGGGTTTTGGAACCCTAAAACTTTCCAATGTTTAACTCATTTTAGTAATTTAAGATGTGCCACTTTTATATAAAGCACATGTTCTATGAAGGATTTTACATTGAAAAAAATCATATTAATTTATATTTTTGTAATGGGGAAAAACTTAACTTAATGAATAATAAATTCTTTTTGAATAATAATTAATAGGGGTAAAATAATGAAAATTAATATCTGGACTTTTATTTATTTTCTAGCAGCTCTGCCTTTTTTAGGTAGATTCTTTGGTTTTTTAACTTCGGGAAACCCATCATATTTAATCACAGGTTCTACAGGACTTATTTTGATCCTACTCATTTTTAGAGAGTACCAATATTTTTATAAAATACTTTTTCTGCTTTTAATAGGTTTAATTTTATTTTCAGGGTTGACAATCACTTATATATATTTATTTGAACCTATCTATGCCACCAAAGAATATTACTATGCAATCGGAACTCTCTTACTTTACATGGTCTTCTTTGCTTACGGCTATTGGCGCAGAGGAGATATAACATTCCCAGATAATAAATCTAAGATCTAATGAGATTATTAAGTTATATGAATTAAATGGAGGTTAAATTAATGGAAGAAAAGTTTTTGTGGCCAATTTTAAATACAATATTTATCGTTTTTGCATTTTTATATTTTTTAAGTGGAGGACCTTTAACTTTTTTATGTTTATCTCTTATTTTTCTTCCTGCTCCTCTCATATCGGTTTATCAGGCTAAAAAATGTAGTTTTAAAGCTTTAATACGTAGTTTAGTGGGTGCATTAGCAATCCAAGGCATGGGAGTATTATATATCTACCTAAATAAATTTTCATATTTCCAAGATTCAACGGATTATATAGCATTTTATGGACTTTTAGGCGTATTCGTCAGCCTTATGTTTTTAGTTGTATATTTGTATAGACGAAGTGATATCATCGTACCTCAACAATAGCGTGAGTGTTACAGACATTAACCCTGTTGTTGACCCTTTCCCATATTATATCACTTTTTAAACAAAATAGTTTCAGTGACGTTTGCATGAAAATTGTTCATGATGATTAAATTTATATATAATTGATGAAGTGGCTCTTTTAGTCACATAAAACAGAGAATATTAAGGTATAGATAAAATAAAACGTTTTAAATCATTAATATGCATAGTAATTATATAAACAAGATATTCTGGAAATGATCTTGGAGGATGAAAAATGAACATCGTGGTTATAGGGGGAGGTCCAGCTGGTAGAACAGCTGCAATGGAAGCTTCAGGACTTGGAGCAAATGTTACACTGATTGAAAAGAATAAAATAGGCGGTAAATGTCTTAATGAGGGATGTGTGGTTGTTTGTGGGCTCAACGACGTTGCGAAGTACATAAGGAACACAAAAAAATTCAATGAAAGAGGAATCACCAGCCTGAACCCTGAAATCAATTTTCATAAAGTTGCAGGTGGAGTGAAAGAAACAATAGCCAAGATAAGGCACGTTCTTGAGGTTGAAACCCGTGAAGCAGGTGTTAACGTTGTCATGGATGATGCTGTGGTTGGAGATGGCTACGTTTCAGTTGGAAATGAAAGGTATAATTACGACAAGCTTATCATAGGGACAGGTGCAGGTGCTTCCATTCCCCCAGTAAAAGGTGCAGAACATGCACTGACCTACAGAGATGTTCTTGACATTCCAAAGGTTCCTGAAAATCTCAACATCGTGGGAAGTGGAGTTATAGCTGCTGAATTTGCAGGAATCTTCTCAGCCATGGGCTCCAGGGTAAGGATTTTCTGCAGGCACAGTTTTTTGAAGATGCTCGACCCCGATATAAAAAGGTACGTGGTTGAAAAGTTGTTAGGGGATGTTGAAATACTTGAAAACACTCAAGTCAATGAGATTCATCCAGACGGACTCAAAACAGATGCTGGTTTTTTTGAAGGAACTGTTCTTAATGCAGTTGGAATGGTGCCAAATTCAGATGCAGTGAGGGGTCTGGTTGATACTGGAAAAAATGGGGAGATAATTGTTAACAGCAAAATGGAAACCAGTAAAAGGGGTGTTTACGCTGCAGGAGATGTTGTTGGTGGAATAGGAACAACACCAGTGGCCCGTATGGAGGGAGTGGTTGCTGCAAGGAACTCTTGCGGAATTCATGCTGAGGCAGATTACAGGTTCGTGCCAAGTTCCATATCCCTACACTACGATGTCAGTTTTCTGAAATCTGAATCTCCCACGGGTTCTGAAGGGCACATACCTGGATCTTCAGGGCCAGAAACATTTTGGAGAGTTCTTGATGGAGAAACAGGTATGAGTAAGGTTGTTTTTGATGCTGAAACTGGAGATATAAACAGTTTGTTTGCAGTGTCACCCTCTGCACGTACAACCATGGCCTACATGTCCAAGTTTCTAAGGGATGGTTATAAAATCCATGATTTTGATAACTTCATTGAAACCCATCCCTCAACAGATGCTGTTTACAAGCTCATAAGGTTCCTTTCCAAGTTAGAGTGAGTATTCAAAAAAAAAGATATATCTGAATGGACTACAAAGGAATAATTAGCTTTTAAACATTTATAAATACTTGAATATCTTCATTAACTCTTTTTATATTATTTTAGTACTCAAAAAATTTTTAAAATCTCAAATAGATATTTGAATTATTTATTTAAAGGAATTCTGTTGTAGATCATCTCTGCAATATCATCAGCTGAATTTAGAACGTCTGCTCCATACTTAGAAGCATTCAGCTTCATCTCACCCATACCCTTGAATGCATCTTCTAAAACTGTTTCCAGGTTTTCGAGTTCAGCTTCAAGCACTGCTCCATTGAAGACTGCGGCTAAATTATGGTAGCGCCCGTATTTCACTCCTAAAAGTGCTACAACTGGTATGTTGCATGCCATGGCTTCGTGTATCATCATACCATCATCTGTGACCACTGCAACATCAATGAGCTTGTAAAGGTCGCGTATCCAATCTATGTAACCCAAATAAAATACCTTTTCAGATTTGAAGTATTTCAGGTAATCCTCTTCCAGCGGGTCTCCAACCACAAGTATGTTGGCATCGATCTGACTTTCTCCAAGTTTTTCCACACCCTGGGCCATTTTTTCAAAGAGTGTTGAACCCGATGAGAAGAGAACAGTTGGGATAGTTGGATCGTAACCTTCTGGCATTTTTGAAAGGGCCTTGTCCTTATCTCCCACGATTACTTCTGGATTTATTGGTGAGTATGCTTTTTTTGTGTTGAGCTTTTCAAGTTCTGCACTTTCCAACTGGAAGAGGTTGGATTCGGGTAGGGCAACGTTCGTTGTGATCTTGGTGCAGATGTTGGCATCCATGGGGGTTATGAGAATTCCAACTGATGGGAGCCTTGCAACGAGTGCTCCAAGACAACCCACAACTGCACCTCCACCTATCACTCCAACCACAACATCTGGTTTGACTTTTTTGCAAAGTTTTGATACTCCCAGTACTGCTTTGAAGGTTCTGAATGCTGCCTTTCCCATTGTTGCCTTTGTGGCAGCGTGTCCTCCAGCCTGGGGGATGCTGGTTTTATACCAAGTTATTCCATGTTTTTTAAAGAGTAAACCTGGAGCTGTGGGATCCAGTGCAAATTCACATTCAACTCCCTTCTTTTCAAGGGCCCTTGCTATGTTGAGGGCTGTCATTGCATCCCCTCCTATGCCCCTTCCTGTAACAATGCATAAAGCTTTCATATAAAATCACCTTAAATTTATTCTTTTTAAAATTATTGATTATTCTTAAAAGTTCATTAAATTAGTTAGATTAATGATTAAACTGTTTTTTAAGGTTTATAAATAATTTTTCTATGTTCATGAACCTTTTTTTTGTACCTTCAACTTTCATTTTTACAATTTATATTATTATCTGAAACCCCACTTGAAAAAATTTTTAACCTACAATTCATTGGGACAATTAAGATTCATCTAAATTATTTTAAAACACAGATTATTTAGTTAGGATAGTTCCAAATAAAGTAATTACAACTTCTTTTAGATCTTAACTTCCTTAAACAGTTCGTTGTTCCAGACGAATTCGTACATTCCCTCAATCGTTTCCACAAACTCCCGGTACTGGTTCCATATTCCAATTGATGTTTTTGAAACTGCGCTTTCTCCTGAAAACTTGGAAAATGCCATGATCATTTCCTTTTTATCCCTTAAAACCATTTTTATGTTGGGTATCTGCAGTAACTTCAGGTCGCAATCTAGGTTCTGGAGAACTTGAGACACATCTATCATTTCTTCATCTACAATTGAGTGGGGCATTATTATTATCCTTACATTTACCCCTCTTTTAATAGCTTTTTGAATAACTTCTTTTAATTTGGGTGGCTCTTCCTTGAACATAAAGCCCGCCATTATGATAAGGGATTCTTCTGCCCTTGAGATGATCTCAAGTTCCTTGTTCACGATCTTCTCCGGGCCGTGAACAAGCCATATGGGTGCAGGTACGTTGGGTATCTGGGTTTCGTAGACCATGTTGAGTTCAGCTTCAGCTTTGTCCATTGTTTCCTTTATTTCATTTCTTGACCTTTTGAAAACCTCGTGGGGAGGTATCACAGTGAATTGCAGTGGCTTACCCCGGCTCATTTCCACAAATCCCTTCTTTACAAGGGATTTCAAAACCACGTATATCTTAGAACGCGGGACGTTTGATGCTTCACTTAGCTCCGTTGCTGTTCCAGATATTACAGATGTTAAAGCCACATAAGCCCTTGTCTCATAGTCCGTAAGTCCCATAGTCTTAAGGGCGTTTAAAGTTTCCTTTTCCACTGGAATGTCTGCCAACATGTCACCTTCTTAATTTGATTATCTTTAATTGATTTTTTTAGAATATTCCTGTTAAATTGAATTAAATCTGTTAAATTGAATTAAATTCATTTCATAATTTGATGAATCATTACTGGTTTCACCATTAATTATATTTGAACCACGTGTTAATCTGCTCCATTTTATACTCTATTAGTTACATAACTTATAAAAAGGTCATGTTCATATTCCTTATTAACTGAAGGGAAGTGATAAAATTGGGAGAAGAAATTGATTATGCCATAGAAACATCAGAACTTGTAAAGAAGTTTGGTGATTTTAAAGCTTTGGATGGAATGAACCTCAAAGTAAAAAAGGGCGAAGTTTACGGATTACTGGGCCCTAATGGTGCAGGTAAAACAACCACCATAAGGGTACTGTGCGGCCTGTCAAACCCATCATCTGGAGAAGCCCAAATTCTTGGAAAAACCATTCCCAACAATACAATATCAAAAGTTATAGGTTACATGCCTCAAGAAACTGCTCTTTACGATGGACTCACAGTTAAACAGAACCTGAAATTTTTTGGGGAAATTTTCGGCCTTAAAAAGGATAAAACAATTAAAAAGATCCATGAGCTCCTTAGATTCATAGATTTGGAAGACTGGAAAAATGAGGTGACTGCTAACTTGAGTGGAGGTATGAAACACAGGGTTTCACTGGCATGCACCCTCATACATGAGCCAGAAGTGCTTTTTCTTGATGAACCCACAGTTGGCGTCGATCCGGAGCTCAGGTTATCCTTCTGGAACTACTTCAACATGCTCAAGGATTCAGGTATAACCATACTCATCACAACCCACTACATGGATGAGGCACGCCACTGCGACAGGGTTGGATTCGTTAAAAAGGGTAAAATAATTGCAGAGGGACATCCTGAAGATATATTAAGGACTACAGGAACCGAATCCCTTGAAGATGCCTTCCTTGAGTTTTCAAGAACTTGTGGATCAGGAAATGTTCTGGAAGGAGGCAGTGTCCAATGAACTTCAGAAGAAGCTTTGCAGTTACAAAGAGGGTTTTCAGGGACATCAAAAATGACAAACGTACCATTGCACTTATGCTCCTTGCACCCATATTTGCAATGTTTGTATTTGGCCTGGCCTTCAGCGGTGACGTGGAAGATGTTAACGTTGTTGTAGTGAACCATGACACAGGTTTCCAGATACCTGGAGGAGAAAATCTTTCACTTTCCCAGGAGATAATCAGCAACCTGGACACTAATGTTTTGAACATCAAATACATGTCAGACAATGCTTCCGCTGTTGGTGAGGTTGAGAATGGAAAAGCCTACGCAGTCATCATATTTCCGGAAAATTTCACAGAAACTGCCTACATTGGTGCTACAACTCCCTCATCCAATCAAAGTACCCAGCTAATTATAAGGGCTGATGAAAGTGTTGTTAACATTAAAAATGCCATATTCAGCACTGTTGGAGATGCTGCAACCAAGACAATGGAAGATCAGGGAATTAACCCTCCTGTGAAAGTGGATTCTGATCCAGTCTATGGTGAGGGTGCAGAGTTCATAGATTTCTTCGTTCCAGGAATAATGGCCTTCGTTGTTTACCTCCTCACAACGCTGCTCACCCTCCTTGCATTCGTTGGTGAAAGGACATCAGGAACCCTTGGAAGAATTCTAGCAACACCCCTTAAGGAAAGTGAAATAGTATGTGGTTATGCTGTGGCATTTGGAATTGTTGGAACAGTGCAGGCTGCATTCCTCCTTACAGTGGGTGTTCTTGTCTTCAAAATAGATGTGGTTGGAAACGTGCTCCTTGCATTCCTGGTGGTTGCACTACTGGCAGTTGTATCACAGGCACTTGGAATACTGCTTTCAAGCCTTGCAAAACGTGAAGGTCAGGCCGTACAGTTCATACCCTTCATAATACTTCCAGTTTTCCTACTTTCAGGTGTTTTCTGGCCAATAGAAGCAATACCTACATGGTTACGACCATTATCATACTTGGTACCACCAACCTATGCAGTTGATGCTTGCAGGGCGGTTATACTCAAGGGATGGGGTCTGGATAAGATAGGGATAGATGTTGCTGTTCTTTTGGCATTTGCAGCTCTTTTCCTTGTTATGGCTGCACTGTCCCTTAAAAGAAAGAAGGATTGAAAAGTCGTTAATTCTTTCTTTTTACTTTTTAAATAGGAACTAGATTTTTTTAAGGCAGTGAGTACTTCGTCATATTCACGCCTTATTTCGTTATAATTTTTGATACAACTTACTCAATATCATTCTCTTCTGCGTAGGGATTGAAGAACAACCTTCTGAAACCCAAAATTTTAAGTAATTTGTTGTTTATCATAATGCATCGTTTTTTAAGGATTGTTTTACGCATCAAGTCTCCAAGTCCTCCTCCTGTTAAAACATCCATGGTGTAATCTCCAAAGTTGGGATCCTGAATTTTGAGGTTTTTCTTGATGAATGCTTCAAGGTTTTTTCTCCTTAAAAATGCTATGAGAATTGATGTTAAGAGGAATAATGCCAGTACAAATAGGAAAACACCTGAAGCTCCAAAGCCAAATGAATTTCCAACAATACTGCCTAAAACTGCGTATAAAATTCCAAGACCCACAGCAAATGAGTGGTTGCCCACCTCTCCCATCATTATTTTACCTTGGTAGTCCAGGGCAGCGTATCCAAGGCATGCCACCAGGATGAGTAGTGCTGGGTAGTAAAGGGTTGAGGTTAATGCAAATATTCCAAGAACAACCAGAAGAGCCATTGTGATCACTGTGGAACATGCAGTTCCAGGCTGCATGTCTGCAATGTTCATTGGCTGTATCATCAGGGCTATCAGTATTGCAAGGGCACCGAAGTTGTAGTAGAATCCAACTGCCATAACCATCAGCATGCCAATTCCCCTTGAAAGCTGTCCAAGTTCAAATGGCAGCCCTTCAATCCTTTTTCTGCCAATTAAATCATCTGCAAATGCGAATAATCCAATTATTCCTATTAAGTATTGATAAGGAGGTTCTAAAAATAGTAATAAAACTATAAATGGGGCCAATCCAACTGCACGAGGCGTTCCACCCCTTATATTGGTGTAGAGGTTTCCCTTGGTTCTTGTGAAAATTTCCTTGAAAATGTAGGTCAAAACTGCTGATGCTAGAAAAGCTAAGATTAATTCTTCGTACAATTAACACACATCCAATAAATATTAAAAAATAGGGGTTTATTAAGTCCTGAAGAACACAGGATTGTTTCCCCCTTTAAAGGTTGTTCAGTGTTTTGATAAATAGGTTTGCATCTGCAACCTTTTTACTGTAGGAATCGTACTTGTAGGTCTCGTAGATTATGGTTGGAATGCCCTTTGATGCTATTGGCTTTGTAACATATTTTGGGCTGGTACCACTAGGTGGCACGTAAACCTTCAAAAACGACATCTTTGCCTTTACCCTATTTATGTAATTGTAGGTTTTGGCTGTCTTTGATACAGGGTCTAAAAACCTTGGGTATTTGTAGCCACTTGATTTCCAAGCATCTTCATGAATGTCAAAAACAACATTTGGATGGCTTCGCTTGACATCTGGGACAACAAATTTATTCCCAAGCAGCTGTCCATACATTCTACCCTTGTAATAGTTCATAGGAGTCTTGGTAACATGGATCCTGTAAAGAAGGTATTTCTTGTTCGAAGATGCTGTTTGAGTCTTCAGCGCAGATACCATGGCATCATGAAAACCATGTTCTCTTGGGTGAACCCCCACAATTATAGCTATTGTGTTGGTTGAGGATGGATTTCCATAAGTTTGCTTTTCAACCCATCCATAACTTGTTTTTCCAATAACCGCCGCAGAGCATGCCCCAATCATAGAAAACACAAAAATTAAACACATGAATATACTAATTAGTTTTCGCATATAATCACCTTTTATTAATAATATATGTAGATTTTCAATATTCATTAATAAACTTTATCATGTTTTATCAAAAAAGGATAGAAATTTAAGGATTTTAGAAGTTTATACAAATTTTTAAATTATTTTTTAAAGAAAAAGTTTGATTTTCATATTAATTTCATTAAAAGGACAGATATATCTTATAAAATCTTTCATAAATATGATATTAATGAACATTGATTAAAAATAGTTAAAAAATTGATTAAAAGATTCTTAAAACTGTTATTTAACAGTATAATACAATTCTTCGAATAATTAGGTTTGTATATTTAAAACCACTTAATATGTATTCACCATAAACTACTATCTGAGGTTACTGAATTTAAAGACTGTTCAACGTGTTGATAAACAGCTTTGCATCTGCAACCTTTTTACTGTAGGAATCGTACTTGTAGGTCTCGTAAATAATCGTTGGAATGCCCTTTCTTGATAGGGGGTTTGTAACGTACTTGGGACTGGTACCACTAGGTGCGTAAACCCTGAGAAACGGCATTCTAGTTTTTATACGATTTATGTAGCTATAAGTTCTACTTGTTCTTGATATTGGGTCTAGAAAACGGGAGTATTTATATCCACTGGCTCTCCAACCATTTTCATGAATATCGAAGACAAGCTTTGGATTGTTTCGCTTCACATCAGGGACAACGAATTTATTTGCAAGCAACTGCCCATACATTCTACCCCTGTAGTAGTTCATAGGGGTCTTGGTAACGTGAACCCTGTAAACTATGTACTTCTTGTTTGAAGAGGCAGTTTTGGTTTTCACTGCAGATAAAACCGCATTATGAAAACGGTACTCTCGTGGATGAACCCCTAAGATTATAACTATCTTGTAGTTGGAAGATGGATTACCATAAACATTTTTTTCAACCCATCCATACTTAGTTTTTCCAAGAACAGTTGCAGAACAGGCAGCAACTGTAGAAAATATAAAAATCAGACAGAGTAAAATGCACATCAATCTACGCATTTGGATCCCTCCAATTAACATTTCATTGACGTTCAGTTATTATTTGTTTTTTAACCTTAATCAATTTTGTTCTGAGGTTTTAATGAAACTTGATTAAACAAAAAAAAGGAATCCAATTCAAAGAGTAGATCGAATCAATTTTTTTCAATGAATAAATTCAGATATTCTTTTTTAGAAAAAATAGATACATGATGGGCAGTTCTATTGGATTAAATAGATTAAAAATTAATATAAGTTAAAGGTTTTTATTGAGTATTAATCAGCCCATAAAAATATTTCGCAGAATTAAGTTATCCCATACCTTAAAAGGGCCGCAATTCCTCCAAGAGCATTGAGCTGTTTTCCTCCGTCGTGTTCCGTACTTACGATCAGTACTTTACCACCCATATTTTCTGTGAGTTCCATGATCTGTTCTACGTCCAGTTCACGTACCAGTTCATCCACAACAAGGAGTTTTTCAACTGCACCTGCATTTGAAGCAGCCTGAACCTCTTTCTTACCGTATGCAACCAGTTTTGAAGATTTACCTATCTCTGCCAGCAGATCCTCAACAGCTCTCATTTCATAGGCTATCCTGTTTTCTGTGGCCATTTCCTCAATTATGCCCTTTTTAAGAACTTCACTTATTCCTGTCCTTCCCCCAGCACCGGTGTTTTCGATTAGGGATATCTTGGCCATTTCAGGATATTGATCCTTCAAAAAATCGTAGAATTCTCCCTTGGTAAATCCAGGACCTGCTATTATGATACTCTGCACTTCTTTAAACTTCTCCAGGGAGTTTGCAACATCTGTGAAGAAGTCGGATATTGCTTTTTTCCTGTTCTTCTGCACTATCCTTTTTCCGGAAACCTGCCCCATTATTGGGCCGTAGTAATCTATCCCGTACTGTCTTATGATTCCAAGGTCTGCAACATCATCTTCAACTGCAACTATGATTGCTGAAGGTTTTTTAGAAGATTTAACTGCATTTTTAAGCCTTTTAATGTTCCATCTGGACCATTTTTCCTTCTGTATCTTCACAGAATTTTTGAGCTTGAGATCCAGAGTGTGGTGAGAGCCCAGTGGGACCAGATCTTCAGGGCCATGCTCTATTATGCCCGTTGCCCTTAACTTTCCAGTGTACTTATGAAAGTTCATATCCTCAACTTTTATTCCTAAAAAGAAGGTTTTTTTAATGCCCCTGTCGCTCCTTATCTTTTCTCCAGTTGAATCCTGGATCCTACGTGTTGTTTTTGAAGATACCATATCTCCGGGTTCTATTATGTGTGATAGATGCCAGAGGTCGTCCAGTGTTTCTGGGACAAGTTCTATTATGCCCCTTTTGGTATCCTGATAAACTATTCGCATGTTTACACCTTGAAAATATTTGGATAATCCCCTTTTAGATCATTCAAATCCTAGTTTTTAAAATTCTTTTCTAGCCCTTTCTAAATTCCACTCTATTAGTATATGTTAAAAAACCATTTAAAGAATTATCATTAAGCGGATTTTTTTGAAATTCAACCATCCATGATTGAATGATGATAATGGGTATTATAAAAAGTTTTGATGACCCCTCTGATTTTAACCATGATTATTAATAAATTTTATATAAAAGTTAATACATATTGAGTTTTAACGTAAGGGTAGGAGAAGATGGTATGGACAATGAACTGGAAAAACAAATAAAAAATGCATTAAATGGAGTAAATCCATGGCAAAGAGTTCCAACAAATGTGAAAGGCGCATTTTTAGTTAAAACTCCCTCTTCAAAGAGAGGTGAAAGTTTCATGGTTGAAATAAATCCCACAGATGCCAATGGAAACCCTATAAAAAGGAGGGGAGTATTTTTAAAGAGACGATCCGAGCTTGAAAACTTCATGGAAGTTATGGGAAATGATAAGTTGAAGGATCTGATGGATGCCCTTGAAAATATTCAGGGATTAACTCCTGAGGAAGAACTTAAAACTGTTGAAATTTAGGGCTTTAGTTAATTTAATGCCCTGAAAAACTTTTTTTTATTTAAATTCAGTTTAGATCTTTAATTCATTCCGAATGAATATTGGACTGACCTAGAGTTAATCCCAATTAAAACCCTCAATTTTTTATTGGATTGAAAACCATAGTTATAACGAGTTCTTATAAATAATCCTCAATTAAAATAAACATTTAAATTTGAACAATATGAATTTTAGTATGAACTTTAAATTCAAATGCTTTTAATCCAAATTCTAGGAGTTCATTCCATGAAAATTACAATAATCGGCGGTACACGAGGTCTGGGTAATTGGATAGCACGTTTTCTTAAAAATAAGGGATTTGATGTTGTTATAACTGGTAGAAACCAAGTAGAAGGAGAAAGTGTTTCAAAGAAGTTGGGTGTAATCTACCTTCAGGATAATGTGGAGGCTGCATCCCAATCCGACGTTACAATTATATCTGTGCCCATAGATGTAACAACCAGAATCATAAAGGAAGTTGCCCCTCATCTTAAGGAAGGATCCCTTCTTATGGATGTTACCTCTGTTAAAGAGGAGCCTGCAGATGTTATGAAACAGTTTGCTCCTGAAGGTGTGGAGTTTCTGCCAACACATCCAATGTTCGGACCCAGGATACGATCCCTGGACGGACAGGTGGTTGTTTTAACCCCTGAAAAAGAGGGGAATGAGGGTAAATGGTATCCTAAGGTTTTAGCATTCCTTGAATCTGAGAATGCTCGTGTTCTTGTAACTAATCCTGAGAATCATGATAAGATGATGAGTATCGTTCAGGGATTAACCCATTTCTCATACATATCAATTGCAGCAACAATAGAAAAACTTGGAATTGATATCAAAGAGTCCAGAAAGTTTGCAAGTCCTGTTTACAGTTTGATGCTTGACATGATTGCACGGATCGTAGCACAAAACCCTTACCTCTGCTACTCCATACAGACGAACAACAGGTACATCGTCCAGACGCACGAAGCATTTCTAGAGACATTTTTGGAGCTTAAAGAGATGATAAATGCAGGAAGGGAAAAGGAGTTTGTTGGTGCCATGAGTTCTGCAGCAAAACACCTTGACGACCTTGAAGCAGCCCTTGGAAGATCTGATAAAGCAATATCTGCACTCAACGAAGAAGTTCAGCTTCTTAAAGATTCTGTTGGTGAAGAGGTTGGTTTGAGACATATATACTCCGAAACGATCCATGTTGGGATACTGAAGGAATTATCACCAGATTTTGCAACGTTAGTTAGGGATGAAAAGGAAATTAAACTGAAATTATCCAACGTTGAAGTTTTAAGCACTACGAAACTCCATAATTGGAAGGTTGACAATTATCCCAGGAATTTTTACGATGTTTCTGCAGTTTTTCCTGAAAACTGCAATCCTCCAGTGATGGCAGAAACACTGATGAAGTTAGATGCTGTCATAGAAGCATCTGTTGTTGATGTTTACTGCGGAGATCAGATAGAAACTGGTAAAAAGAGTGTCACTATACGTTATTCTATAATAAACCCTGATGCACGGTTTGAAGTTGAAAATCTTTTAAAAGGATTTGGTGGGATTATACGCTGACAGATCCCTGATAAGTTGTCCGTTTTAAAATAATTGAAATGTCTTACTTAAAAATTCTTTTAAAAATAATAAACATCTTTTTTTAATTTAAATTGATTTAAACTTCTTTTTTTAGGAAGTATCCTGTTTAAATGCCAGTAACTTCTTTTAAAATTCATTCCAATGGCATTTAATACATATTGAAAAATAACTATGAAAAAAGCGCAACGTTTATATAGTATGAATAACAAGGTTATAGTAACCAAAGTTAACTAAAACATGATGAATAGTGTAAACTATTTTAAACCCATTAAACATATTATAATCAAGCAAAACGTTAATGTAGGGGGTTCCTATGGAAAATAAAGAAATGAAATTAAAAGTTGCAGAAGCGTTTTCACAAAACGATGTTGGTAGAACAATTGCAAGGATCGACCCGGCATGCATGCATAAGCTGGATCTTCTCGATGGAGACATAATCGAGATAAAAGGAAAGAAGGTAACCGCAGCAAAAGTTGCATCAAGTCAGTCAGATGTTGGGCTTGGAATAATCAGGATCGATGGTTACCTGAGGAAGAATGCAGGTACCTCCATAGGGGAAGAAATCACAGTCAAAAGGGCTGAAGTGAAAGAAGCCCAGAAAGTGATTCTTGCACCCGTTGACCAGCAGATAATGATAAGGGGAGATGTAAAACCCGCATTCATGGGCAGAATCATGTCAAAGGGAGATCTGATAGTCGCAGGAATAAGACAGCAGCAGCCCATGAGGGGGGGCTTATTCGACGACTTCTTCAGGGACATGGTTAGTGATGTTTCACCCATGGGTGAGATAAAGCTTGCAGTGGTTTCAACCAAACCTGCAGGAATCGTTCAGATAACAGACATGACTGAAATGGAAATTCAGACAGAACCCGTGGATGTTTCAAAAATTGAGGGCATAAAAAACGTTGTGGATGTTACCTACGAGGACATAGGTGGCCTCAAGGAGGAAGTCAAAAAGGTCAGGGAAATGATAGAAATTCCACTTAAAAGACCTGAACTCTTTGAAAGACTGGGAATATCCCCACCAAAAGGTGTTCTCATGCATGGACCACCAGGAACAGGTAAAACACTCCTGGCAAAAGCCGTTGCAAACGAAAGCGACGCCCACTTCATAGCAATCAACGGCCCTGAGATCATGAGTAAATATGTGGGTGGATCAGAGGAACGCCTCAGAGAATTCTTCGAAGAAGCTGAAGAAAACGCACCTTCCATCATATTCATAGATGAGATAGATGCAATAGCACCCAAAAGGGAAGAAGTAACAGGAGAAGTTGAACGCAGAATAGTTGCCCAGCTACTCACCCTCATGGACGGACTGAAAAGCAGGGGACAGGTAGTTGTAATCGGTGCAACCAACAGACCAGACGCCCTTGACCAGGCGCTCAGACGACCCGGAAGATTCGACAGAGAAATAGAAATAGGCGTACCAGACAAAGACGGAAGAATGGAAGTTCTCCAGATCCACACAAGGGGAATGCCCCTTGACGACACAGTGGACTTGGATGAAATAGCAGATATAACACACGGATTCGTGGGAGCAGATGTTGAATCACTCTGTAAAGAATCTGCAATGAGGGTTTTAAGAAGGGTACTCCCAGACATCAAGGCAGAAGAGGAGATACCAAAGGAAACCCTCAAAAAGATGATAGTCACGAAATCCGACTTCAAAGAGGCCCTGAAGGAGATACAACCATCTGCACTGCGTGAAGTGATGGTACAGGTCCCAGATGTTAAATGGGATGATATAGGTGGACTTGAAAGTGCAAAACAGGAACTTCGTGAGGCAGTTGAATGGCCACTCAAGTACCCTGAAAGCTTTGAGAAGTTCGGTGTGAGACCACCAAGGGGTGTTCTTGTCTACGGCCCACCAGGAACAGGTAAAACACTCCTGGCAAAAGCCGTTGCAAACGAAAGTGATGCAAACTTCATAGCAATCAAAGGCCCAGAACTCCTATCAAAATGGGTTGGAGAATCAGAAAAAGGAGTGCGTGAAGTCTTCAGAAAGGCCAGACAAACAGCACCTACCGTGATATTCTTCGATGAGATAGATTCAATAGCATCTACAAGAGGTGGAAGTAGCACAGACTCTGGTGTGACACAGAGAGTTGTTAACCAGCTTTTAACAGAGATAGATGGCCTTGAGGAACTGCAGGATGTTTCAGTTGTTGCAGCAACCAACCGTGTGGACATAATAGATCCTGCCCTTCTACGGCCTGGAAGGTTCGATAGACATGTTAAAGTGGACACTCCTGACGAAACTGCAAGAATTGCAATATTCAAAGTTCATACAAAGGAAATGCCACTTGCAGATGATGTTGACCTTGAAAAACTTGCCAAAAAAGCAGAGGGATACGTTGGAGCAGATATAGAAGCTGTGTGCCGTGAAGCAGTGATGCTCACACTCAGAGAAAACCTTGAGGCAGACAAGATCAAAATGAAACAGTTCAAAGAAGCTATGGATAAGGTGAAACCTAAAAGTGAGGTTGACCTGAGGCAGTACAGCTAAAACCATTCCACAAGTGGATTTAACTCCAAAAAAACCTGAAAATTTAACTGGGAGAAGTTTTATTATTTTTTTCTCCCAAAATCCTTAAAATAATTCTTTTTCAAGCCTATTGCTATTTTTAAATTGATAACTTCAAAACATAGATTTGTATTTCTAAAAAAGTGTTATTCAAATTATTTCTTCAAAATAATTCCTTTAAGAGCTATTCTTTGTATATTAAAAAGCGTTTTACGCACTTTTATTATTTCAGTCCCTAAATTTTTCCTAATTTTTAGTTATACCTCCTAATTTTTTATTTGTAGGGATCATTTTAAAAAAAAATGAGGATGTTACCATGAAACATCAAAAAAATGATTTAGAAAAATTATCATCCTTCTTTCAGGAAATGAAAAAAAGTTAAGTATCTTCATATCAATATAGGTTTATTTATCGAAAATCTATTCAGAGTTATTTAGATCTTTTAAAAAGAGAGATTCGTTTTTTAGGTGAGACAATGAGTTACAAAGTAAAGGATATTTCACTTGCACCGCAAGGTAAGAAGAAAATAGAATGGGTACAGAGACACATGCCTGTTCTTGAATACATAAAAAAAGAATTTGAAGAAACCAAACCCTTCGAGGGCATTACAATTGGATCATGTTTACATCTTGAACCAAAAACAATAAATCTTGGTTTAACCCTTCAAGCAGGAGGTGCAGAGGTTGCAATGACCGGCTGCAACCCATTATCAACCCATGACGATGCAACAGCTGCAGGAGCTTCAATGGGCCTTAACATGTACGGCTGGAGAGAAGAAAGCAACGAAGAGTACTACGAAAACATCAAGAGGGTGCTGGACCATGAACCTGACATAATAATCGATGACGGCGCAGACATGATATTCTTCATCCACAAGGAGCGAAGGGACCTTATCGGGAAAATATTAGGTGCCTGTGAAGAAACAACAACTGGAATTCATCGTTTAAAGGCTATGAATGAAGATAAAGCCCTTGAATTTCCAGTTATGGCAGTGAATGATTCCTACATGAAGTACCTCTTCGACAACAGGTACGGAACTGGACAGTCAACGTTCGACTCAATAATGGGCTCAACCAACATGCTCATAGCTGGAAAAACAGTTGTTGTCTGTGGATACGGCTGGTGCGGTCGTGGAGTTGCCATGAGAGCTGTGGGGCTTGGTGCAAATGTCATAGTAACCGAAATAGATCCGATAAGGGCCTTAGAGGCAAGAATGGATGGTTACAGAGTTATGAAGATTCGTGACGCTGTTAAAGAGGCAGATCTTATCTTAACAGTCACAGGAAATATTGATATTGTTTCAGGCGACGACTTCAAGTACATGAAGGATGGATGTCTCCTTGCAAACTCAGGACACTTCAACGTTGAGATAAACAAAAAAGACCTTCAGGAACAGTCTGTAAGCTGCAAACAGGTGAGGGCAGATATAGAAGAGTTTGTAATGCATGATGGAAGGAAACTTTACCTCATAGCAGATGGTAGACTTGTTAACCTTGCAGGAGAACGTGGACAGGGACATCCTGCAGAGATAATGGACATGAGCTTTGCAATGCAGGCACTATCCGCCAAGTACCTCACTGAAAACAAACTTGATGTTGGTGTTTACAAAACCCTTGATGAAACAGACAGATACGTTGCAGAACTCAAGTTAAATGCAATGAACATTGAAATCGATGATTTAACACCAAGACAGGTGGATTATATGAACAACTGGGAAGAGGGAACCTGAATCCCCATCCCACTTCTATTTTTTCTTTTACATGTATCATAAGCTGAAATTATTGCAGTACTCTGGACTGAAATCCTGACAAAAAAATTCTCATGGACCCGATGATGAACATGAACTATTCAAAGATCATAGATAAGGGCAATGAACCTTCACGCCTTTTTATTGGAGGAGTTCATGGTAAAGAAGGAATTACCACCATAAAAGCCCTCTCTCAACTTGATGAGGATTCAGTTTCCAATGGAAAACTTGGGATATACAACTTCGATGAAACTCCCTACTTGAGCACCCTCCACAAAGATTATTACAATTCAGATATGGGTAAAAATGTGCTTTCCCTTATTAAAGAGCATAAGCCCGTGGTTTACCTTGAGGCCCACTGCTACAAAGAGAAGAGCTACGAAAAACTCGTAGATGAAGATCGTAAAAGCAGGGTTGGTGTTCCACCACTTATAGAACTTGAAGAAGGAGTTTTAATAGGATCTGTAGCCCCATTTCTAAGGTTGAACTGTTTCAAAAGGCAAGATATCTGTATAACCCTTGAAATTCCATGTTACCCCTCAAAAAAAGCTTTAGGTGTTTATGTTAATATTTTAAAAGCTGTTGCATCTTCCAAAACCCGGGAGGATCTTGAGGCGACCATTGGTACGAGGTATCCTCAGCAGGTTGAAACTGCACGCAGGTACGCCATTGAATTTTTTGGAGATTACCCCCCGTTTTGAATAAAAAAACCTAAAAGATTATTATGGAAAACAAGGGCCGAAAAAAACTTACATTAATATATGATGTTCAACTATCATGATATATGCAGGGGTACCCAAGTGGTCAACGGGGATAGGTTCAGGGCCTATTGGTGTAGGCCTTCAAGGGTTCGAATCCCTTCCCCTGCACTCATTTTAGAATAAGATTTATTTTGTATTTATTTGTAGAATTTCAGGAGATTGTTAGTTTTTCAACAGAAAATATCAATCTATAAGTCATAATCTTAAATTCTATTTAAAAGCATCCTCAATAAATCTAAATTAAAAAACCGTTCCAATGGATTAAATGACCCAGTATCTCTTATTTCTTTAGATCTCCTCTATATTTCATGATACTTTCTTTATAACTACTTTTTAACATAGATATTATGATAAAAGCAAATATAATTGCTAATATAATAACAGGCGCAGTTCCATTTGAAGGTAGATTAAAAAAAGAAAAAAATGTTTTTTTATAAAAAAACTTAATTTGATGAATTTTCTGTTTTCAGGATAATGCTAGGTCGAACCTGTCCAGGTTCATGACCTTGTCCCATGCTTTTATGAAGTCGTTCAGGAACTTCTTAGATGAGTCTTCACATGCGTAGACTTCCGCCAATGCCCGGAGCTCGGAGTTTGAACCGAAAATGAGGTCAACACGTGTACCTGTCCACTTGAGTTCACCTGTTGCTCGGTCCCTTCCCTCAAACACATTTTCGTCCTCTGAGGATGCATTCCATTCTGTTTTCATATCAAGCAAATTCACGAAAAAGTCATTTGTAAGCGCCTCAGGCATCTTGGTGAAGACACCATTCTGGGATTGTCCAAAGTTGGCATTCAGGACACGTAATCCACCAATGAGAACCGTCATCTCAGGAACTGTCAATGTCAGTAATTGCGCTTTGTCCACCAGCAACTCTTCGGGCCTAAATGCGCTTTGAGTCTTCTGATAATTTCGGAACCCATCTGCAACCGGTTCAAGCACAGCAAAGGATTCCACATCAGTTTGCTCCTTTAGAGCATCCATGCGTCCCGGAGTGAAGGGCACCTTAACAATATAACCAGCATTTTTTGCAGCCTGCTCAACACCAGCGCAACCAGCCAAAACAATGAGATCAGCCAGGGAGACCTTCTTGTCACCTTTTTGTGTTTGGTTAAATTCGCTCTGGATGCCCTCAAGTACCTCCAGCACTTTGGCTAGCTGGGCTGGCTGGTTGACTTCCCAATCCTTCTGCGGTGCCAGGCGAATACGAGCACCGTTGGCACCACCACGCTTGTCAGAGCCGCGGAAGGTAGATGCCGAAGCCCAGGCAGTGGAAACCATCTCTGACACTGACAGTTCAGAAGCCAATACCATACCCTTAAGGGTATCGATGTCTTCTTCATCAACCAATTCGTGATCGGCTGCAGGGATGGGGTTCTGCCAGATGAGCTCCTCGTCAGGTACCTCCAAACCTAGGTAGCGTGTCCGTGGACCCATGTCACGGTGGGTCAGTTTGAACCACGCGCGGGCGAAGGCGTCCGCAAACTCATCAGGGTTCTCATAGAAGCGCCGTGAGATCTTTTCGTATATGGGGTCGAAGCGCAAAGAGAGATCTGTGGTCAGCATGCCCGGGGTGCGACGTTTTGATGCGTCGTGTGGATCAGGAACAGTATCTGCGCCTGCGTCACCCTTTGGCTTCCACTGGTAGGCACCGGCCGGGCTTTTGGTCAATTCCCATTCGAATTCAAATAGTATCCTGAAGAAGTTGTTGTCCCAGTTCGTTGGAGTGTTGGTCCAGATAACTTCCGGGCCGCCTGTAATGGTGTCGTTACCTTTGCCATTACCAAAGCTGCTCTTCCAGCCCAGGCCCTGCTCCTCAATTGGTGCGGCTTCCGGCTCAGGACCAACCATTGACGGATCACCAGCACCGTGGGTTTTTCCGAAGGCGTGACCACCTGCAATGAGAGCCACTGTCTCCTCATCGTTCATAGCCATGCGAGCAAAACTCTCTCGGATATCATGCGCCGCAGCAATGGGGTCTGGTTCGCCGTTAGGGCCTTCTGGGTTCACATAAATCAATCCCATCTCCAGGGCGGCGAGTGGTTTTTCCAGTTCACTGTCACCAGTATGACGCTCGTCTGTAAGCCATTCTTTCTCAGAACCCCAGTATATGTCCTTTTCAGGTTCCCAGATGTCATCACGCCCACCACCGAAACCGAAGGTCTTAAAACCCATGGATTCCAGGGCGACGTTACCAGCAAGAATCATGAGGTCGGCCCAGGAAATTTTTCTGCCGTACTTCTGCTTGATGGGCCAGAGCAGTCGGCGTGCTTTGTCGAGGTTAGCGTTGTCGGGCCAGCTGCTTAATGGTGGAAAACGCTGGTTGCCGTTACCCCCTCCTCCACGGCCATCACTGATACGGTACGTACCGGCACTGTGCCACGCCATACGGATGAATAAAGGCCCATAATGGCCAAAGTCCGCAGGCCACCAATCCTGTGACTCGGTCATGAGTTCATGGAGGTCTTTCTTCAGCGCCTTTAGGTCAAGACTCCTGAATTCTTCAGCGTAGCTGAAATCTTCATCCATAGGATTGGATTCTGAGGAATGCTGGCGCAGGATGTCTAGATTCAACCGGTTTGGCCACCAATCAAGGTTCGTAATACTACCTCTAACAGTTTTTTTGCTTTTTTCATCCATAATTCCACCCTCTTTTTTCCACATCTAATTCACCTATTTTAAATTTTCCAAAAACTGTGAATCTTGTGTTTCCGAGTTTAATTGCCATTAATAACATTCCTTTAAAGAATATAATTTGAATTGTTTTTAAATATTTTCTAACAATTATTTATTAATTACAACTTTATTAAAAATTTTTGTTGATTTATACGGATAATATAAAACCATCAATCCATGATAGGATTTGTATAAATCCAAAAAGTAGATAAAAAAAATACATAAATAATTTTAAATTATTTTTAAAAAATCAAGTGAAAAAAATGTGCAAAAAGACAAATTCTCTTTAAAATTAATTATTTTTTTATATAAAAAAATATTTTCATATAAAATATTTATAGAAATTGTAATAATTATGCAAAACTTGAATGAAAGGTTAAAACCACTGTTCCAAACTACTCTGGTTCATGTCAAGTTTTTTGAGTTTATCAAGGGCACTTGAAACTCTTTCCTCTGAAAAATCGTGTTCTCCGCAGAGGAAGTCTAAGGTACCATCCCTGTCAGGTTTCTTCCATTTCAGGTTGTAATCCTCAAGAACATCGTGATCCAAAAACATGTCCCTTAAAACCATAGGATCAACTTCCAGCTCAACATCCAGATGTTCCAGGGCGTTGAATATGTTTTCATGTTTTTTGATGAGTTTTAAACCTTTTTTAGCACCTATACCTTTTATTCCCTCGTTAAAATCTGTTCCAACGAGTATTGCAACGTCCACAAGCTGTTCCCTTGTTAGTTCAACCTGTTCTAAAACTTTTTTAAGCTGTATGAGTTCCAGGTTGGCTTTTCCACCAGTTATGGTCAGGTTTTTAACCATTCTCGTGGCCCCAAAGAGTATGCAGTCGTAGTCCTGTGATCCCACACACCATGCATCTCCCTTTTCAACCATGTACGATGCTTGAGCTTCACCTTCACCCTTGGCCTGGATGTAGGGGATTCCCATTAGTTCTAGAAGTTTTTTAGATCCTTCCACCACTCCAGGGGACATTCTTGAGGATCGGACTGCGTACTTACGTGCCTCCTGAATATCTCCTTCATCAAGGGCTTCTTTCCATTTCTTCTCTGATTCTTCCTTTACTTCTCTTCGCTTGTCCTGTGTACCCTTTTTAAGATGGCTTGATGCACCATCAAATACATAAACCGGTTTTATTCCCTTTTCAACAAGTGATGATGTTCTGTAAAGGATTCCGCTGAAGTGTGAGGTTATGTTTTTGTTGTGATCCATGAGAGGTGTGCCATCTGCCTGTCTTATGCTTGATAAGAACTGGTAAATTATGTTGGCTGCATCAAGTACAACTATTTTTCCTTCAAGTTCATTGAAGCCTATGGATTCCGGAGATACAATGTCTTTAAACTTTACACCCATTTCAACCACACCAAATAGTTCAATCATCCATTCAATTTTTTTATAAGATTTTGTTTATGGATTGAATTTCATTAACTCAATATTTTGCCTTAAATCAGTTTTCTACATTAATCAGCACTATTAAAAGAAAATTTCTTAAAAAACATCTGATTTGAGATATCTACCAATCACATTTCCAGGGGTTAATCTCTGAAAAGATCGTATGGAAACGTTTCTTTTATCCATATAAGAACTTCACCATTGTGTATGATGTTGTAGGTTCTTGCAAGCATTGGAGAATCTGTTCCATATATCTCTTGAGTTTCTTTGTTGGTTCTCTCTGCGTAAATTGTTTTTATTTCTCTTCTGGACTCGATTTTATGGTTTTTTAATATACGTCCAATTGGGATATCTGCCTTTATCAAGTCTTCTTTGAAGTTATTTTCAAGTCTTTCAACTGGAATGTAAGATACTGCATGTATCAATGGTTCTTCTGTTCCCATTACAACAACCCTGTAGTTCACAGTATCCCCCTCATCTATATCGAGAAGTTCCGCTACATCCTTGTCAGCATCCTGAAATTTCTGAACCAGTGTTTCCAGGTGAACATGGCCCTTAATAACATCGAGTATTGCGGTTACAGATCCATCGGTTGTTAAAAGTATTTTCTGAGCGCTTGACAGTTTTCCAATACTCTTCTCAATGTCTTCAATTCCGTGAATAATATTTTGGTCCATTTTACCTCCTAGGATCACTAATTTCTCCTGAAATTGCTGATGATGCTACAACAGCAGAGTTTGCAAGGTAAACCTCAGAATTTGGGTCTCCCATTCTTCCAACAAAGTTTCTGTTGGTTGTTGATATACATACTTCACCTGAGGTTAAAACTCCCATGTGAGCTCCAAGACATGGTCCGCATCCAGGGTTACAGACTTCTGCACCAGATTTTATGAAGGTTTCTATCAGTCCTTCATTCAATGCCTGGAGGTACACCTCTGCAGAGGCAGGTATTACAATGAGTCTAACATCCTCATGAACCCTTGAACCTTCAAGAACTTGAGCTGCATCCCTCAGGTCTTCAAGACGTCCGTTTGTACATGACCCTATGAATGCTTGGTCAACACCAACACCTTCCACCTTTGAAACAGGTTTTACATTATCAACGTTATTGGGACATGCTATCTGGGGTTCCATATCACTAACATCAAAAATATATTCCTTCTCATATTGAGAATCATCATCGGAACGTATTACATCAAAGTTTTTAACGTTTCTCTTCATTAAATACTCTTTCACTGCCCTGTTTGGTTCCATTATTCCGTTTTTGGCACCGCTTTCAATTGCCATGTTGCAGATGGTCATTCGGCCAGAAACATCCATTGAATCTATGGTTTCACCTGTAAATTCCAGGGCTTTGTATGTGGCACCGAATGAACCTATTTCACCGATCACATTAAGTATAACATCTTTAGCCCTTACATATTCACCTAATGAACCATTTACAGTTACTTTGTAGGATTCTGGAACCATGAACCAGTTTTTACCGGTTGCAAAAACTATTGCCATATCTGTTGCACCCATACCTGTTGCAAATGCCCCAAAAGCTCCGTGTGTGCATGTGTGTGAGTCTGCACCCACAACAACAGTTCCAGGCTTTATGAACCCCTTCTCTGGAAGTACTTGATGGCATATTCCTTCACCATGGGTAAATAGATTTTTTATGCCCTGTTCCCTTGCAAATTCCAGTGTAACCTTTTGAAATTCTGCAGACATTATTTTGTTGGCAGGAACGTTATGATCAAAGATTATAACAATTTTTTCATTATTCCAAACGTTATCTGCAATTTTTTTGAATGTGTTAATTGTAGGTGGAGATGTTCCATCATGGGTCATTGCAATATCAACAGGAACATCAATTATTTCACCAGGTTGTACCTCAGATTTTCCTGATGCACGTGCAAGAATTTTCTCTGTTATGTTCATATTAAAATCAATCCTTAAAATTCCTTATTCAAATGAAAATTTCCTTGAAAGTTTCCTTCTTCAGGTCTAAAAACCTTTATAAAATTTTTATAAACCATTTGAATAACTTTAATATTCAAATTAGTCTAATTGAATTAAAAAATTGATCAAGACATTTAAATCTTAATCTACCTTTTAAATTTTGATCCTAATCATTTAGGGGTCGAAGGGTCCACGTACCGATCTCACTATTTCGTTGAAAAGTTTGTCGTTGATGTACTTTCCTTCTTCTCTTCGTCTTTTGACGTTTTCCACAATTTTACAGAGTTCTTCTGTTGTAACATCTATTCCACATGCATCAAGCTTTGCTTTAACTGCTCTGCAGCCTGAATGTTTACCCAGGACTATTTTTCTGTGATGTCCTATCATTTCAGGAAGGAAAGGTTCGTATGTGAGGGGTTCCTCTATAACCGCATCCACATGTATCCCTGATTCATGTCTGAACACATTTTTACCCACAATAGGTTTGTTTTCAGGTACTTTCATGTTGGTTAGTTTTCCAACGAGCTGGGAAAGTTCGTAAAATATGCTGATGTTGAATCCAAGGTCAACTCCATATATAAGGTGAAGGCTCATCACAAGTTCTTCAAGGGATGTGTTGCCTGCCCTTTCACCTATACCATTGACTGTTGTTGAAACTGCATTTGCACCTGCTAAAAGTCCGGATATGCAGTTTGAAACTGCTAATCCAAAGTCGTTGTGACAGTGAAGTGCTATTTCTGCTTTCAGGTCGGACCTTAATTCCCTTACGAGGTAATCCATACCCTGAGGACTTATGGCTCCAACTGTGTCTGCTATGTGCACCCTGTCTGCACCACAGTTTTCAGCCTTTTTATAAACCTGTTTCAAGAAATCAATGTCTGTTCTTGTTGCATCTTCAGCAGAAAATGCTACAAAAAGCCCATGGTCCTTTGCATGCTCAATTGAGTTCATGCAAACGTTCAGAATTTCTTCACGACTCATATTGAATTTATGTTTGAGGTGAAGGTCTGAGGTTGCCATGAATGTGATTATTCCATCAACTCCACAGTCAATTGCCTTGTCAATGTCTTCCTTCTTGGTACGTGACAAAACAAGTATCTGTGCATCTAAATCTTCATTCACAATGGCTTTAACAGATCTTTCCTCTTGCTTTGACACAACTGGAAATCCTGCTTCTATCTGATGGATTCCAAGTTCGTCGAGTTTTCTTGCGATTTGAAGTTTTTCAGAAGTTCCTAAACAAACTCCAGGTGTCTGTTCACCATCTCTTAACGTTGTATCATAAATTTTAACATCATTTGGAAATTTTAAATCCGCTGCCTTGTTGTAAGGGCTCACAAAGTAATCCAAATTATTCCCACCTGCTAATTTTTGAGATATTTCAATTATTTTTATTGATGAATTTTTTAAAAAATTTTAGCTTTTTTTAAAGCGTTCCAATTCTCAAGTTAAAACATGTTTGATTCATTTCTAAGCTAAAATTTTTTTAAACTAAATTATTTTTAAATTACAACAGAAAAATTTATTCTATGTATAGATGTATTTTTCGAAAACATTTGCCATACCTTTTCTGTTCTTCTTGATCTGTTGTTGTGATTCACTCCTTATTTATCCTTTTATATTTAAAAATCTATTTTTTGTGAAATTTATCACCATGAGGCTTCTGGTTTCCAAGTGATCTGGACATTAGCAAATAGGAATGAAAATTCAAAACCCAAAACAGATTGTTGACAATAATTAAAATAAAAAATAAAGGGTATTAAAGAGAGTGTTATTATTTTTTTTGTTGATTGTTATGTTTATATACTTTTTTTTAATTATTATACAATTAACATTTTACCATGATTCACAATTTTCACCCTTCTAAGGTTCATTGCTCCAAGGATAGGGTTTTTATTAATTTTTATTTTTGAAATTAGGTTAGAAATTGGAGTGAATTTGGAAAAAAATTTTATATATTATAGGAATGTATTCTATGATGTCATACATATTAGATGACACTAGAACCCTCCCTCTCCTCAGAGAGATACCGCCTCCAGGAGAGGGAATGGCTTTTATATAATTACTTATTTTAGGGTAAAAACAAACATTATATGCGCTATAAAAAGAATTTATATGATGTTTCATGCCCCAATCAGGACCATTTATATTCAAACACCCTATTTTATCCCTAGAGAGGGTTTTGAATTCTTATTTTTTAGATTCCAAATCCTTCGTTGCATAACTGGATTATACCCTTTAGTTTTACTGTTCTGATATCATGCGTTACCAATAGAATATTTACTACCATCCGAAGCAGCAGATGCACATCAACATTTACCTTAGAGGATCCAAATTATCCACCTGTAACTTCAAGTAAACATGCCGGATCTTGGATATTTCACAGTATTCATTCCAATCTATGCAAACAACTGAACATATTCATATAATTTAGGTGATCTTTGGAAATTTCAGTTGTCTCGGTAATACTTCCTTAATGAACTCCCATAAGTTCAAGGTAGGATCTTCTCTCAAACCCATCTTCTATTCCAAGTTTCTTGAATAACTCAAATATTTCATCCCTTGCCTGGGAAAAATCTTCACCTTCACGAGCTTCTCTTTCTATTTCAATGAATTTTCCAACATTAAGGACTTCATCAAGAGAAATTATGGATTCTTTGAATTTGTATATAATTCTCTTCTTTTCAACAGTTGCAGCTGCCCTGAATCCAAGGTTTTCAAGGATAGATGCCATGTTTTCAGTGTCTGAAACATCAACTTCAATTTCTTTACGTGTCTTGCTGACCTCATCCATTTTGGCGCCTTTATAGGTTAAAATTATTCGTTTTCCAGATGTATCTGGGATTTCCCTTATCCTGAGTGCCTCATCAGTTTCTGCAAAGTCCCGGTCTGGTGCGTTGAAATAAACATCCTTCTGATGCTCCAAACCAATCATCTCCGCCCTAATTTCATTAAGTTTAACTTCAACATCATTAAAATTACCTGCATGGGCTTTAACTTCAACTTCTATCATTTTTAAACCTTCCAACTCTTTTCAAGATTTTCAACATCTGAAACAAGCAATACTATAAATATGAACTTTTCATCAAACCCTTTAACTGATATTTTTTTGGTTCTTCTGATGTTTTGACATGATCATTTCTTTTTCATATTTCATTATGATCATTTCCATATTAAATTAATGGAAGCTCCAGGTTCTTAATGATTGGGTGAAATAAAGGGGTGAAATAAGATTTTGATGTTTCAATGGAGGCAACAATTTGAAGGACGTCCCCCAGAATATTCTGGATCTGTTAACACATAACCCCCAGATTTATCTCCAAATTTTAAATCAGAAACTTCTGAACCTTTGAATCCTTTAAGGTACCAGACCTGTTCAGCTTTACTACCATACCTGTAGACAGTTATTCCCTTGGATTTGAGTTTGTAAGCCATTAAAAATATCCTTTTAACATCAGCTTTGGATGCTTCGTGTGGAAGGTTAACAGTCTTTGAAACTGCATTGTCCACATGGCTCTGGAAGGCTGCCTGCATCTTGACATGCCATTCAGGTTTTATATCATGGGCAGTTACAAACAACCGCTTCACATCAGATGGAATTCCATCAACATCCTGAATTGAACCATTACACAGCACAGAATCCAGGATTTCCTTTCTATAAAAACCCCTTTTTAAAGTGATTTTCTTAAATAGGGGATTTATTTCAAGGAGTTTTGTGCCGTTCATAACATTTCTAACAAAAGAAACTGCAAATAAAGGTTCTATACCGCTCGTAATATTTGCAATTATACTTATGGTTCCTGTTGGTGCTATGGTGGTTGTTGTAGCATTTCTCATGGCCTTGAAACCTTTTTTGTACCATACACTCTCCCTGAAGTTTGGGAAAGAACCCCTCGATCTTCCAAGTTCTTCTGAAGCCTTCTTTGAATGATCCTGTATGAATTTCATGACTTTACCTGCAGTTTCAACGGCTTTTTTTGAGTCATATGGAATTTCAAGCATTATTAACATCTCTGCAAATCCCATAACCCCCAGGCCGATTTTCCTGTTTTTCAGGGTTTCAGTTTTTATTCGGGGTGTTGGAAAACTTGTAACATCCAGAACGTTGTCAAGAAAATGCACAGCCGTTTTTACTGTGCGTTCCAATTTATCCCAATTTATAACACCAGTTTTAACCATCCTGGCAAGGTTTATTGAACCGAGGTTGCATGATTCATAGGAAAGAAGGGGTTGCTCTCCACAGGGATTTGTTGCCTGGATCTTACCTGAAGCTGGAGTTGGGTTCATTCTGTTTATTTCATCCATGAATAGGATCCCAGGATCCCCTGTTTTCCATGCATTTTCAACGATAGCATCAAACAGATCTTCAGCCTTTATGTAACCTACTTCCTCATTGGTTCTGGGGTTTAAAAGGGGATTTTTATCCTCAATTTCCCTTGATTTGTTTACCTTCCCCTTTGAGTGTTCTTCAGATTCCAGTATCCCTCCTGATCCATTCAAAACAGATGTTTCTTCTTCCAGAAGATGTGTATCTTTGAATCCCTTGCTTTTCTCTTCATGGCGAAGGACTTTGTCCATGAATTCATTGTCAACTGAAACAGACAGGTTGAAGTTTTCAAGATGGGTGAGTTTCTTCAGATATTCAGCATCTGCATCCACTGGAATATTTTTGGCCTGTATAAATTCAAGGATATCCGGGTGGTGAACACTGAGTACTGCCATGTTTGCACCTCTTCTTCTGCCTCCCTGTTTTATTACGTCGGTTGCAACATCAAAAATTCGCATAAAAGATAATGGTCCCGATGCTATTCCAGCTGTTGACCCCACAATATCACCCCGTGGTCTGAGCTTTGAAAATGAAAAACCAACACCCCCACCAGATTTGTGGATGAGGGCCATGTACTTCAGGGCATCAAATATTTCAGTTACAGAATCACCAACCGGTAAAACAAAGCATGCAGAAAGCTGATTTATAGGGGTTCCTGCATTCATGAGGGTGGGGGAGTTGGGTAAAAATTCCAGGGAGGATATCAGTTTGTAGAATTCTTTTTCTACTTCAAGGGTATCTGATTCATAGAGTATTTCTGCCTTGGAAACTGCCCTCGAAACCCTTTGGAACATTTCTTCTGGATCTTCCACTATCCTCCCAGTTTCATCCTTGAGTAGGTATCTTTTTTCAAGGACTTCTAGAGTGTTTTGAGATAAGTGGGGAGATTTTCCAGGTGGATGTTTTGGATTCCCAGTGAATCCCATATTTGACCCCCATTTCCATTATATAACCAATATGTCAGCTTAAAAATGAAACTAAACTGATGTTTTAAATGAATTTGAGTTGTTTTGAAAATATTTAGATCAACAAGGTGTGAACTGATTATCCCACCCTTCCCTGGATGGAATTTTTAATATATAATCGTGAACTATCTATTTGAGAAAGATAATCATTTATTGCATCTTCAACTACTTCATAAGCAGCTATTTTAAGATTTTTCTCCTTTAAAAGGATTTTTTTTTCTTTGATTATTTTTTCTGTGGATTTTTTTCTTTTAAAAAGTCCATTTGGCTGCTGTTCAGTTTCTTTCATTTTATTCAGGTACTCCAAACGGATATTCCTTATATCTATTCGGAGGTTATGGCGTACCTTCTTTAATATTTTCTCAAGATCATCGAGTTCATTTATAGTATTCATAGCCCTGTCAATTGAGGATACATCTATTAACATACCTTCAATTCCAAGGGAATCTATCTGCTGACGGTATTTTTTAGGAGATATCATTCTATTCCTATTCCTCCTTGTGATTCCAAGAGTTAATCAAAGCATTGAAGCTTTATTAAAAATTTATAGCTCCAAATATATAATACTAACTGATTTTTTCATATTAAAATAGAAAAAAATAGAAGTAATTGTAACCTACACCCAAAATTTGGGTTTAATTCCAAAAAAAAACTTCAGTATTAATATAAGATACTTTAATAATAACCCAAAGTTATATATGATGTTTAAGAAAAGTTTAATGCTGAGTACTTTCTTTTAAAATATTCAAGAACTTATTATTAAGATACAAACTCAAAGTATGAAAACCTTTACCTTTAATAACACGCTACTTATATACTTTATAAAAGGAAGTACGAATTTATACATAATATCAAATTCATTTATAATGATTAAATGATCTGGAGGAACAGAATGACTGATGTAGAAATCAAAATTGAAAATATTGTGACTTCCGCAACGCTCGGTAAGCCATTAGACCTTACACAGGTTGGTCCGGCACTCGAAGGTGTCGAATACAATAAGGAACAATTCCCAGGCTTGGTTTTTAAACTTAAAGAACCTAAAACAGCCGCATTAATATTTGGATCAGGAAAACTCGTTTGTACAGGTGCAAAATCTGTAAAAGATTCAATAAAAGCCATCCACATAACAGTGGATCTGATGAGAACCCTCGACCCAGAGATACCCAAAGAATTTGAAATAAAGGTACAAAACATAGTTGCTTCAGCCAACCTAATGAAAACTTTAAACCTTGAAGCAGTGGCTTTGGAACTTGAAAACACAGAATACGAACCTGAACAGTTCCCCGGATTAGTTTACAGGCTTGGAGACCCAAAAGTTGTTTTACTCCTCTTTGGTTCAGGAAAAGTCGTATGTACAGGTGCAAAAACTAAAGAAGCCGCCCAGCTTGGTGTTGAAAAAACTAAAGAAAGACTAGCTGAATTGGATCTGATCTAATTTCATTTTTTAAATTGATTAACTCGGTGATCTTTTGATTAAACTTATAGCATTCGATCTTGATAACGTTCTTATAGATGGCGAAGCCATCGATGAAATAGGCAAACTGATGGACGCAGAAACTGAAATCTCAGAAATAACAAAAAAAGCAATGGAAGGAGACCTTGAATTTGGAGAAGCCCTTAAAGAAAGAGTAGCTTTACTTAAAGGTGCATCTGTGGATGATATAAAGGATGTTGTCTACAAGATTCCTCTCATGGAAGGGGCCAGCGAAACTGTTGCAGAGCTCAAAAAGAGAGGTTACAAAATTGCAACAATAACTGGTAGCTTCGAAATAATTGCAAATCGTATGAAAGAGGAATTAGGCCTTGATTACGCATTTTCAAATGTTCTCCACGAAGAGGAAGGTAAACTCACAGGAGAAGTTTCAGGTCCTCTCGTAAAAGGTTCAAAATCTGACGTCCTCAAAGAGATACTAAAAACAGAGCAGATAACTGCAGAAGAATCTGCAGCCGTTGGAGACGGCGCAAATGACATTTCAATGCTCAAAGAAGCAGGAATGGGCATAGCTTTTAATGCTAAACCTGTTTTAAAGGAGATTGCAGATGTTGTTGTAGAAAAAAGGGATTTAAGAGAATTATTAAACATCTTCAAAGAGGAGGAATCCCAAGTGGAAACAAAATCCGAAACTGAAGATAAAGCTGAAGATAAAGCTGAAGATAAAGCTGAAGATAAAGCTGAAGATAAAGCTGAAAATTCTAAATCACCCTACGCTGGTAAAAGCTTCAAAGAACTTCTCAAAGAGAAGAAAGAGCTTGAAAAGCAGCTCAATGAGTTCACAAAAAAAAGGGATGAACTCAACGAAGAAGCCAGGACTCACAAGGACTTAAGGAATGATTTGAACAACAGTATAAAAGAAAATCTGGATAAAGCCCTCAAATACCGTGATGAACGTGACCAGAACAATGAAGAGGTCAAGAAGTACAAGAAGTTGAGGGATGAAACCAACCAGAAGCTCAAGAAGATGGAATGGGCATCTGGAAAACGGGAAATAGTTAAAGCCCAGGGTGAAATAGAAAAACTCGAAAAAACTATAGAAACCAAGGTCCTGGACATAAGGAAAGAAAATGAGCTTGTTAAAAAGGTTACAGACCTTCGAAAAGAGCTCCAGGACATGCATGAGGATGAAAAAACCAAAAAAGAAGCCCTTGAGCTTAAAGAGATATCCGAAGCCCACCATGCAAAGGTTGTTGAGCTTTCAAACAAAGCCCAGGAAACCCATGAAAGCATGATCGAATACTTCAGGAAAATCGATGATATAAGGGCAAAGGCAGATGAAGCCCACAAAAAATTCATTGAAACTCGTGAAAAAGCATCTGCTGAACATGAATCTGTTAAATCCGTTCTTAATGAAATAAGGAAGATAAACAAAGGCCTTGACAAGATTAAGGCAAAAGAACGAAGCAGTGAAAATGAGGAAAGTAAGAAGAAAAATATGGCTGAGAGGGAGATTGCTCAGGACATATTCGAAAAGTTCAAAGAGGGTAAAAAGCTCTCAAAAGATGAACTTATGCTCCTCCAGAAGCATCACATCGTCTGATTCTCTGAATCAGACAACCTCATTTCTTTATTTTAAATTTATTTTTAAAGGTTATTTTTTACTTTAAAAAATAATATTTAACTTCTTTAAAGGTTTCTAGTTCAATATTAAGTCCTTATTTTATTTTTTTAAACCAATTTAACCCCCCAATATCTCATCATTAAAAATAGTTTTTTTCTATGAAATTTTATTGATTTTATTGAGTTAAAGCATTGTACAGTACATAATACTAATTATTTTCTCATGATTATCATCTATTTAAAGTAAATACATCATAACTAAGTTTTAAGAAAAGTTGAATGGATGTAAGTCAGGAGTCATATTTTATGGGAGAAGAAGATTCATACGTCAAGGAGTCTACACGAATTGCTGCTTTGATCATTGCAACACTTGCCAATTTTTTAACACCGTTCATGAGCTCTGCAATCAACATAGCACTGCCTGCAATTGGTGCAGAGTTTGGATCAAGCGCAATTTTACTGAGCTGGGTTCCAACATCATTTTTATTAGCTGCAGCAATGTTTTCAGTTCCCTTTGGTAGGATAGCTGATATTTATGGGATGAAAAAAATATTCAGCTATGGAATAATTATATTTACAGTGGCCTCCCTTCTTTCGGCTCTGGCACCATCAACCATTGCACTCATAGTTTTCAGGATCATCCAGGGAGTGGGTGCTGCAATGATATTTGTAACAGGCCTTGCAATAATCACCTCGGTTTATCCACCATTTAAACGTGGAAAAGCCATAGGAATAAATATTGCAACTGTTTACATTGGACTGTCCCTTGGTCCTGTGCTCGGCGGAATCATGACCCAGTACCTTGGATGGAGAAGTCTTTTCTATTTGGCTGTTCCCCTGGGTATTCTGATATTTGCACTGACACTCTGGAAGCTTGAGGGAGAATGGGCAGTTTGTCATGGAGAAAAATTCGATGCTCTGGGTTCCATATTCTACAGTATCGTTCTTGTAACTGTCATGTACGGAGTTTCCATACTTCCAAGCAACAACGGACTCATCATGATAACCCTGGGAATTGTGGGTTTACTGGCATTTGTGATATGGGAGTTAAGAACTGAAAGTCCTGTTTTAAACATCAAAATCTTCAAAAACACAACCTTTGCATTCTCAAACCTGGCAGCCCTTATAAACTACAGTTCAACCTTTGCTGTGACTTTCCTCCTGAGCCTGTACCTTCAATACATCAGGGGGCTTGATGCACAGTCAGCAGGAATTATATTAGTTGCCCAGCCAGTTATAATGGCGATTTTCTCTCCAATTGCAGGGAAACTTTCAGACAGGTTCGAACCCCAGATCATCGCATCCCTTGGAATGGCAATTTCAACCATTGGAATATTCACATTCACCTTCCTGACACCCACAACCAGCTTAACACTTCTCATCATAGGTTTGATGGTTCTTGGATTTGGATTTGCACTCTTCTCATCCCCCAACACCAATGCAATTATGGGATCCGTTGAAAAACGTTTCTACGGTGTTGCATCTGCAATGGTCAGCACCATGCGGCTTATAGGTCAGATGTTCAGCATGGGTTTGGCCCTCATGGTGTTTGCAATATTCATAGGAAACGTTCAGATAACAACAGCCCAGTACCCAGCTCTGCTCTCAAGCATACACACTGTTTTCATCATCTGCACAGTGCTCTGTTTCATTGGTATCTTTGCATCCATTGCAAGGGGTAAAAAACGTTCAAAAAATGCACAAAAATGATGGTCAATCCATTAAACTAAAAATTGGAAATAATATATAATTATTGAAAATAAGATATTAAAAAAATGTTACATTGAGAGTTATATTGAGATTTGAATGTTTGAAAGGAGAAAAAAAGTTTTTACTTCATTGGATCATGAAATTTCATTTATCATGAGTTAACAACAAAAGATTCTCCTTCCTCTTTTTTAACCCTTAATATATGGTCTGCAGCATCCTCAAGGTCTGTTTCATGGGTGACTATGATCATCTGAGGTATTATGGACATTTTCTTCAGGAGTTCTATGAGTTCCTGCCTTCTGTAGGCATCAAGGTGTATGGTGGGTTCGTCCAGCATTATAAGCTCAAGACTTCCCCCTGAAAGTGTTTGGGTTATTCCAAGACGGAGAGCAAGTGCCACGGCAATTTTTTCACCACCACTTATCATATCAAGGCTGTTTTGACCTGCAGGACCATATATGGTAACATCGTAGTCCTCATCAAGTTTTATATCCGAGTACTCGAAGTTGAACTTCTCAAAGAAGTCCCGTGTGTTCTGCTCTATGAGCGGCCTTGAAAGGTTTCTGAGGTCCCTTTGAACCCCATCTTTACCATAAAGGTCCCTTATGTAGTCTAAAAGTTTCAAGTAATCCTTTAGACCACTGAGTTTTTTCTCATCAAAACTGTAAGACTCAATTTTTTTGTGGATTTCCTCAATTGAACGTGTGATCTGGGCTTCTTCACCTTTAAACCTCTGTTTTTCACCCTTTAAATCGTTGAGAAGACCATTTTTAGTATCAAGATCTTTTTTAACGATTTCATGAGCCTTTTCATCGTATCCAATAGTTTCAAGTTGCAAACCCATTTCAAACATCTTTTCTCTGGCCTTTCCAATACCATCAACTGTTTCCATGAGCCGGGTGTTGAATGATTCTTTCTGGATCACAGCTCCTGAAAGCTGGTGGTACTCGTTGTTAAGGCCTTCCAAATAGTTTATTTCCCCCTGAAGGTTTTCAACACTACCCCCTGCAATATCAACGAAACTGCTTATCCTGGTTTTTAAAGTTTCAATACTGTACTGGATTTTAGCCAGATCTTCTTCGTACTTCTCAGGATCCTTCAGAGACTCCAGAGAATTTTTAGCACCAATGTAAGCCTCATATTGACCCTTTAGGTCTTCAAGAACCTTATTTTTAGTTTTTATATCATTGTTAAGGTCTTCGAAAATATCTAAGTTCTTTTTAAGTTCTACAACCTTTGAATCTATGTCTCCAATATCCTTTTTACTGTCCTCAACTGCACTCATGTACTCAGTTATTATTCCAAGGTTAATATCCTGTATTTTAAGACTTTTAGATTCAAATATTCCTTTTTTAACCTTCAACTCCTTCAAACGTTTCCCAAGTTCTGAGGATCTCTTCCTGTTATTCTCCATTTCAGATGTGTACTCCTTTAAAAGTTCTTCACGTTTTTGAGGAGTTATGTTTGATTTACATATTGGACAGACATCTTCAACCTGATTCAGTTCTTTTATAGGAGTTTCAAGCCCTTTATTTTGGATTTTGATGTTGGATATTTCAGTTTGAAGTTTGTGGATATCTTCAACTGCTTCTTTTACCCTGGCTTCAACTTCTGGTTTTACAGCTTTAAGATGTGTTTCCACATCTTCCACTGAATCAAAATCCGTGTTGAGAATTTTATTTGATTTTTCAAGGACATCTGAAACCTTCTGCATGGATTGCTCTATTTTATTCTGGACCTTTTTTCTCCTATCCACGTAATTAACCATTAAACCCCTGCTACCTGCAAACTGATCCCGAGCATACTGAAGGCTGCAAACTTCAGATTCCAGTTTCAGGTAGTCATGGTAATAGGATTCATTGGAAGTTATTATCCCCCTGAAACCATTGATATCTTTAATTATTTTATTTAAAATAATTTCTTCCTTTTTAAGGCCTTTAAGTTCATCTGCAGCTTCTTGCATTCCCTTCAAAACAGGCAACTTGTCTATTTTGGGTTTTAATTCCTTCATCCTTTTTTCAGTGGCTTCAATTTCATCTACTTTGGCCCTTAGATATTTTTCATCCACCTCCATTTTTTCAAGGAGGTTTTTCCGGGATTCCAGAGCGGATGTGGTTGCTTCAAAATCTGATCGTTTGGAGTCTAAAATTTCATTCCTATCCTTCAAGGACTGGTACTCTGTTTCAAGCTTCAAAATTTTTTCATTGAGTTCCTGAATTCTTTTATGAATACGTTTTTTATCATTATCTGCAGAGTTTAAATCATCCTTTAGACCATCTAATGATTCTAAACGACCCTCCAGTTTCAATTTTTTCCCGTTGTATTCATCCATGAGGATCTTCATGTTCTTCCATGCTTTTTCAAGGGATTCTATTCCAAGGAGTTTTCCGATCATCTGTTTTTTTTCAGATGGTGATTTTTCAATCAGATCAGCTATTTCACCCTGCCGAACATAGACTGCATTGAGAAAAAGGTCTCCATCCATTTCAAGGAGTCTTTTAACTTCTTCTGTAACTGCTTTTTCCCCTGATGCCAGGGGCATGAAACTTTCCCCATCCATTATGCCCAATTTAGCCTGTGCCCCAGATTTTTTGTTTCTGTCCCTTTTTATACGGTACTTCCTTCCATTCACAAGGAACGTTAATGTGACGCTCATCTTCTCTGTGTTGTTCCTTATGAGCTGTTCCATTTTTTTTCCTGAGTGCTGTTTGAACAGTGCAAAGCTCACTGCTTCAAGTATGCTGGACTTTCCAGCACCATTCTCACCCATCACTATGGATATTCCTGTGCTGAGATCCACACTGGTGTTTCTGTGGGATTTGAAGTTTTCCATCCTTACGTTCTCAATTATCATAAAATCCCTCGTAGAATTCTTCTGCCATCTCTTCAGCACGTTTCATATCACCTTCAGACATTTCTTTCATGAGGTTCACTGCAAATTCAGATATTTTTTCGTCCTGAAAATCTTTAAGACGTTCTGCAAGCATCTTTTTAATATCAAGGGCATCCTTTCCCATTTCAAGGAGAGTTCCATCACCTGAAAGTATGTCTGGCCTGTAATTAGGCCTTAATGATAGGCAGATATCTGAAAAGGTGTTGTTGAGTTTTTCATAGAGTTCTGACCGGCTGAAGTTTCCCCCCTCCACTGTTAACTGGAGTAGCGGTTTTTTCTGGAGAGTGGTTATGTGTTCTGTTATCTTGGATATTTTCTCTTCAAGCTCATGGAACCTTATGCTTTCCTTGATAAATTCCCTTGGAAGTTCAAGGTCTATTCTCTCAATTTCTGGAATGTCTCCACCCATATCAACAAGGTAAAAACCTTTACCATTCTTTTTGTAGCCTTCAACCTCATTTGAACGCCATATTTCAGTGGAACCCGGATACACGAGTTTTCCCTCTCCAAAGTCGTCGATGATCCTTTCATGTATATGGCCAAATGCACAGTAATTGAAACTTTTGGGCACATCACCAATTTTTATTTCATATTCGTAGGGTATGTAACGGTCAATACCCTGATGAAGTACAAGTATTCGTTTTTTATGTCCAAGAGATGCCCTTTCAATATCTTGAAGTCTTTCTTTCAGATTTTTAGAAGTGTAACGGGATGCGTAGGGCGTTCCGCCAATAAAAATATCCCCTTCCATATAAAATGGCTTTTTTGGACTTATGAGTTTCAAACCAAAGTCCCTGTATAAAACCTGGGGAGGTATGGCATTTTTTCGCATGACGATGTCATGGTTTCCTGCTATTGCATAGAATGGAATTTTTTCATCCTTGAATCGGATAACTGCATTTTGAACAGTTAGAAGAGCCTTTGTTGGGGGTCTGGAGTACTCAAAGAGGTCGCCGGAATGTACTGCAAAGTCCGGTCTTTCCCTTATCACCTCATCAACTGCCTGGTTGAAAACCTCAAAAAAGTCGTTTTCCCTCTCTAAAAGTCCGTACTGTCTGTATCCCAGGTGTGTGTCGGACATGTGAACGAACTGCATCAGTAATCTCCCCCAAGATCCTCATACTCTCGTTTCTGTTCTTCAAGAGTCTTTTTATCGTCTTCAATGGATTTGGACCATTCCTCAACTATGTTCAAGTCCCCTCCAGATACTTTGCCCTGAAATTCATCTACCTTGACGAGTGTGGGTATTTTGGTCATTAAACCAAGTACTATGGCTTCACCTATGTTCAGTGATGGAAGTTGAGCAATTAAATCATCACTCAGGCTTTCACTTGCCCTTTGAACATGGTTCTGGTCTGTTGGTTCCACAAGGCGGAGAATTATCATGTTGTTGGCCTGTGAAAGTGCATCTGAATCCAGTGATTTTGGACTCTGACTTACCAGGCACAGTCCCACACCAAATTTACGTCCTTCCCTTGCTATTCTGCTTATCCATAGTTTTGATTCTGTGCTTCTATTCTGTGGGGCGAGTATGTGTGCCTCTTCAAGTATGGAGAAGATTGGGAAAGCTATACCATTTCTGGTTCGCAAATATTCTTTCCTGCTTTTCAGAACGTTCCTCAGAACGTGGCTTACAATAACATCTGATGCAAACTCATCAACGGATCCCAGGTCTATTATGTTTGCCTTGCCCAGTTCCATGTTGTCTGTCACATCCCTGGCTTCAAGGCTCAGTATGTTACCGTACTTGTCCCTCATGTGCTGTAGCTTGTTTAAAACATCTGTTATGGACTTTCTATCAGCAGCATTGGTTGAGTTTCCAGATTTACCCTCTGAAGAATCAGCTTCTGCCTCTAAAATCCATGATTCAAGCTGGTTTTCTATTAAAGCTAAAAAATCATTTCCAGTTGTCAGGCCCTTTGCAAGGGTTTTCTGTGCACCCCTGTAAGCTTTTCTGAAGTACCTCTCCTGAACGTAGGCATTTGAAGGAATGTTTGAGAGTTTCTTTAGCTCCGCAAATGAGAGGTAGAGTGGGTTTATCTGGGGTTTTATCAGGTTAACCTTGTCCTTACCAAACTCCGTGTTAACATACTCTGAATGCATGTCGAAAATCAGAACACTTCCATTTACCCCTAAAAGTCCATCAACAATAACTGATACTGTGTTAGATTTTCCTGCACCTGTCATTGCAAGTACTGCCAGGTGTCGTGTTACCATCTTGTTTATGTCCACCTCAACTTCAACTTCTTCCTGTGTTATGAGGTTTCCAAGTTTTAAACCTGAATTTTCAACGTGAAATATTTTCTTTAAAACTTGTGGGTCTGCAACTTCAACTGCGGTACCTGGAGGTGCAGGAGTTCTTGGAATTTTAAGGTCATTTATATCTCCAAGTATCTTTACAGAGCCTTTTATGTAGTGGTCGTCTCCCTCTATTTCTTTTATCCTTTCGATGGTTTTTGGGTCGTATATATCGCCGTTTATTGATACACTTCCTCTTACAAGGGCTTCTATCATTCCCAGAACTTTTTTTCCATCGTATTCAAGTGAAACGTATTCCCCTACTCTGGGCATTTCCTTGGAGATGAAGCTCACCTGAGTTGGTGATGTTTCTCCAACACATCTCCCAATAACTTCATTCATAACATCTCTCTCCCACTCTTTTCTAAAAATCCAATAATATTTGAAAGTCTTTCAAGGTCAGATTTGCTGATAACAACATCATTGTGGGCCTTTTTAAGAAGGTAAGGATATCCCTCAGCACTCCCTCCCTTCAAACCTTCGAGAATCTTGATTATTTCTTCTTCAGATGCTCTGTAGGGCAATTCAAATTTCAGGACATTTTTGAAGTCTTCAAGCCGTGCATAGAAGACTGTGAAGTTTAAACTTTTAAAGAATTCATCCATGATGGGAAAATCACCCTTAACAGCCTTTTCAGGGCTCTGATAAAATGGCTGCACATCCAGATAACATGGATCTGTGTATCCCTGTTTTTTGCAGAATTCTTCAAATATGGCAATATCAGGTATGTTTGATTTGAAATAATCTGTAGCTATGGATGTTTTTGATATTGCAACGATATTTTTCGTTTCTTTAAGAAGTTTACCTATGCTCATCAGTCTTTCAATGTTTTCTAGGTAGATCATGGCCTCGATCTTGATAGCTGGAAAATTCTTTTCAACAGATTCAAAAAGATCATATGATTCTATTTTAATTTCATCCATATTTCTAAAGCTTTCTTCAAGTATTGGGACATAAAGGCCCCTTATTTCATCTTTTTGTTTTGTTTTGAGTTTATTTTCGACTGGAGACGACTTTAATAGGTTTCCCCTGATTGAACCATCAAAAAGTGTTATATCAACATCGTATTCTCTAAAAGCCTTTAAGCTACTTTTAAATTCAAAAATTCCCATGTAATTACCTAAAATACCCTCAATAGGATATTTGTAGGGAGGAATTACGTTTACATCAGAAACTCCGACTCTTTCAAGTCCATTTTTGTTAAATATCAAACACTCTGCATCAACTGCATATAAAAAAAATCCCATGAATCTCTTTTTATTGTAGCTACCATCACCTGCAGATACTGTGATTTCAGATTTTCCATCTTTAAAGGGATGATCCCTCCATAGGTTATGTGGATCTATTTTTATAGAATCCATATCTCTTTTTAAGGTGTTGCTTATACCATCTTTCTTTTCAAGAGCTTTTTCATAGAGCGAATCAAGCATGTAATCCTTCCAATTATTTTAACCATTAATTTGGAATTTTTAAGTCGAATTGAATGTTTTAAGGCAATTATTCAGAATATCATTTCTTACATCACTATATTAAACTACTCCATTTAAAAAAATATCCCCTTTAAAATCATCTTAATGGAAAAATCCATTAGATGACTCATTGAATCTTAAATGAGGTTTTTAAAGGCATACTATCCCCATATGGATTATACTTGTAAATTGTGTTGTTTCCCTGAAATTTATATAATGTAAAACACAATCTAAAACATATGATCCACATAACTAAAAAGGAAAACATGGTCTTGAACAAGGTAAAATATTTTCAGTCCGAATATGAAGAAGGTGTTCCTTATAATATCCTTAAGTTAGACCTTGAATTATCTGAAATGGAACTTAAAGACATTTTAAAGATTTTAGAGGATAAAAAAGTAATATCTCGTCCTAACAACCACATAAAGATGTGTGCAGTTGATGAGATAAATGTACTTGAGTCCAAGGCAGAGGTTAAAAGGGAAGAGTTGGATGAAATGGAGGAGAAGGCCTTCAAGATAATCACTGAACTTGCAGGGAAAAATGGGTATGTTTCAAGGCATTCACTTGAAGGTCACATGCTCTACGGTGAACTAAAACTCAACACCTTGAAGACCTACAACCTCATCATCTCCCTTGAGAACAAGGGACTTATTAAAAGGGTTCAGCTTTCTGATGGGGAATACTACTCCTTGAATTGAAGCTAAAACAAATGAAATAATTCATTATCTAAAAGATAATTTCCATCCCATGATGAATTTAATCTGTTTCCATTGAATTTTTCAGGTCCATGAGTATGGATTGAATTCAGAGGGAGGGATGTACATGACCTCTGCGTATCCTCGTTTTAGGAGTTCTTGGTTGATATTTATGTTGCCTGCGTAAACTACTGCAAGAACCCTACCGTACTTGTCGTGTTGTTTTTCATCATCTATGTTCAGGTAAACAGTTTTTCCAAGACACATACTCTTCACGTAGTCCTTTGCTTCCTGATATCCTGATTCTCCACGCTCTGGAGTGTTGACTCCGACGAAACGTATTCTCCCAACACCCTCAACATCCAGTGTATCACCATCAACAACATATGGACAGTAGCCGCTGACTTCATAATGTTCAGAAGTTTTAAGAGTGTTACTTGAAGAATTCTGGATTGCAGAATCATTTTCCATTGTCTGGTTCACTGTGCCGGAATCCTGATTTGAATAATTGAAATCTGAATCTGAAGTGACACATCCTGACACTGCGACTACTATACAAATTATAACTATGCAAATGATTGGAGATATGCAAGACATGCTTTTAAATTTCAATTTTGATTCCTTCTTAAAATAAAATTTCTAAAATTTAATGTTCTAAAATTTAAGGTTAAGCATTTTTAATAAGATTTTATCGGATCATACTATAAAAAACTGTTCCTAAAACCTAAAACAGGATATGGATCATTTTCAGAGGAAAAATCTGAAAACTAAAAAAAAATAGAGATTTAAAACCTATCCTGCTTCAAATAGGTTTTAAGCTGGTGTTAAATATTTTGGATTGTCCACCTTTTTCTCTTTACCACAGACTGCACAATAGTCAGCCCCACATTTAGAACAAGTCCATTCGCCTTCTGCTGTCGCCTTCGGGTTGTATGTGAGAGTACCATCCTGGTGACAATACGGGCAGTAATTTTTAAACTCGGCTGTGTGGTAGTTGTAGTCTCCTTTAGCACCGCAGGAACATCTTGCAGTTGCTTTAACCGTTGCTGATGTTGTTTTTACATCAGTTGCACCGTAATTTTTTGTAGTTTTTGTAGTTTTTGTCTTTGTAGCTGCCTTTACTGTTTTGTAGTAAACCTTCTTGTAGGTAACAACCTTCTTGTACTTGTAGTACTTTTTGTACTTGTAGTACCTTTTATGGTGTTTGTAGTAGGTTACTTTCTTGTAGTAGGCCACCTTCTTGTAGGTGATAACTTTTTTGTAGTAGTAAGAAGCTGCGCTGGTTTCTGCAAAATTTCCAATGGATGCGATTGAATTGAGACTAACCTTATCTTGTACAGTTAACGTACCTTGGCTTTGATCTATGGTTCCCATTGATCCTGGGACAATGCATATAGCAAAGGCTAATGCACATAGAACTACACCAACATGTAGTCGCCTAATTAATACCGCCTCCATGCTCAAGATTTATTGAAAACATTTCCCAAGCTTTTTTGGACTGCTAAATGATCACTTACACATAACATATAAAACTTTTGATTTAATTTTCGAAAAACAGACCGTATATGGCCATTTTTTAGATTTAAAAGGGTTTAAGAAGGGATTGAAATTAATGATCATGAATCTTTCTCTTTAATTTGTATTTTCGCCAAAGAAACTCACTAATAACTCTATTTTCAAAAAGAATTACTTATTAAACATCTTTGTTTAAGTGTTCAGAAGTTTTTTAATACAATGAACATGTTCCAATAACACTGAACTTGAAAGGCAGATTATAAAAGAGTTTATCTTAAAAAAACAGATCAAAAAGGGCGGAAAAAGTATTCAAAGCATTTATACTAAGTTTTAATGATTTGAGAAGTTGTGGTAGGTTATGTGGTTCTAGCACCTAAACACCCACGTCCAACCCCTGTAGGATAATTTATAATAAAAGATACCCAAATAAACTCAAGGAGATGTAAAAAGAATGATTCTCATAGTAGGCGGCGCAGGGTATATAGGTTCACACATTAACAAAGAACTTAACAAAAGAGGATATGAAACTGTTGTTTTTGATAATTTAAGCTATGGACATGAAGATTTTGTTAAATGGGGAGTGCTTGAAAGGGGAGACCTTGGAAACATTGACGATATAAGGGCAGTATTTCGTAAGTATTCCATAGAAGCTGTTATGCACTTTGCAGCCTTCACATACGTTGGGGAATCAGTTGAAGACCCGCAGAAATACTATTTGAACAATTTACGTAACACCCTGAATCTGCTTCAGGTTATGCTTGAATTTGATGTGAAAAAATTCGTTTTCTCATCAACATGTGCAACCTACGGTAACCCCATTGAAATACCAATAACAGAGGAACATCCCCAGGATCCAATAAATCCCTATGGAAAGGGTAAATTTATGGTGGAGAAGGTTTTGGAGGATTACAGCCGTGCTTATGACTTACAGTACGCATCTTTAAGGTACTTCAATGCTGCAGGGGCGGATCCTGATGGAGAAATTGGGGAATTTCATGAACCTGAAACCCATCTCATACCATTGATACTGGATGCTGCAGCAGGTAAAAGGGAAAACATCATGATATTCGGAACAGATTACGATACTCCTGATGGTACCTGTGTCAGGGATTACATACATGTAACTGACCTTGCAGATGCACATATAAAGGCTCTTGAGTATCTGAAAAATGGGGGTGCCAGTGAATTCTTCAACCTTGGAAATGGAAACGGGTTTTCAGTCAGGGAAGTTATAGAAGTGAGCCGTGAAGTTACAGGTAAAAACATCAAAGCAGTTGAGGATGAGAGAAGACCTGGAGATCCACCAGTTCTTGTTGGAAGTTCAAAGAAGGCAAAGAAGATCTTAGGCTGGAAACCAGAGTATGCAGACCTCCATAAGATCGTTGAAACTGCATGGAAATGGCATCAAAAACTTTAAATGATTCATGCAAACAAATTTAAACACTAATAATGCTTTTTTTTAAGTTTTAAATTTTGAAATATAATTTTTTTTATCTCCGTTGAAAGAGACTTATCTTAAAAAGATTTTACTCATTTTAAAAAAAGATACTGCTGAAGATTATTAAAAAATAGGGATAGTTTTATTCTAAAAATAATCTTTTAGATAGAAGCAACAATTTAATTAACCCCTAAAATTCTATGCATTAAAGATTTAAAGCTATGAATTAAAGCTTTAGAGAAAAATAAGATACTTAAAAGGATGGGCTTAAAAAGAGATTTGGGATATTCAACCCTTGATGATCTCCTTGAGGTACCTCATCATGTCGTCCCTTACCTCTTCATTTTCCAGGGCCATTTCAATGGAACTTTTGAGCCATTCCACTGTGTTTCCAATGTCGTAAATCTTTCCATCAAAGACATAACCATAAATGCTTTCAAGGGATCTCATGGCATCTGTAAGCTGTATCTCTCCACCCACTCCTGGAGAAACATTTTCAAGATGGTCGAAGATTTCAGGGGTTAGGATGTACCTGCCTGTGATTCCAAGATTCGATGGTGCCTCAGATAGTTTTGGTTTTTCAACCAGATCATCTATCTTGTAAAGAGAATCATTCACCTTTTCTCCCTTTATTATCCCATATCTTTCAATTTTTTCGTCTGGAAGTCTTTCTATTGCAATGGTTGATGATTCATACTTCTCAAATATGTCCATGAGCTGTTTTGTGCATGGGACATTTGAATGGGTTATTGTATCACCGAGAAGAACTGCAAATGGATCTCCATCTATATGTTTTTTTGCACAGAGTATTGCATCTCCAAGTCCCTTCTGCTGTTTCTGGCGAACGTAGTAAATATCGGCCATTTCTGAGATTGCTTCAATTTCCACCAGGTTGTCGATCTTTCCACAGTTTTTAAGGAAGTACTCCAGTTCAAAAGATCTGTCGAAGTGATCCTCTATTGATCGTTTTCCCTTACCTGTTATTATAAGGATATCATCAATTCCAGAGGCAACTGCCTCCTCAACAACGTACTGTATTGTTGGTTTGTTAAAAACTGGCAGCATTTCTTTTGGTTGTGCTTTTGTAGCTGGTAAAAATCTTGTTCCAAGTCCTGCGGCAGGTATTATAGCTTTCATTTAGTCACCTAAAACTATCCATTTACTGGATTGTTTCCTTTAATAATCCATAGGTCATTAATTATGATCCCTAATCATTCTGATACTTAATTTTGTTAAAAAATATTTAGAATGGTTACTAAGATATTTCTGGAGAACTATGCTAATGTAACAATTGAATTATGTTCCCCTATAATCATTTCAACATGAATTCTTTATTTTTTGTATTTATTAAGGTTTTTATTCCAGATTAATGCGATTCCATAACTCTCTTCATGTATTCAAGTCCTTCAACAGTGTCGAACATTTTCATTCCAGTATCTTTCTCAACCTTCTCAACGTTTAAAGAGGAATCTCTGGGCCTTTTAGCTTTCTGAACGAAACTCTTACTTTCAACAGGATTTATAAGGTTTGAATCCAGTTCAAATACGTCTGCAATGTTCAACGCAAAGTCGAACCTGTTGATACGTTCGCCACCAGCAGTGTGGTACACACCAGTTTTATCCAACTCAAATAACTTTAAAATGGCCTCTGCAGCGTTATCTGCAAGTGTTGGGGAGTTGTACTGATCCGTTACTATGTTTATCTCCATTCCATTTTTAAGTTCATTTATAACCCATGTTACAAAGTTCATGCAACTGTGCCATCCGTAGAGAACACTTACACGTGCCACTGCATGATCAACATCGTACTTTTGGATCACCTCTTCACCTTTGAGTTTGGTGAGGGCGTAGTGACCTAGTGGATTTGTTTCATCATCTTCAAGGTACATTCCCCTTTCACCGTCAAAAACAAAATCCGTTGAAACGTATACAAGCTTGCTGCCCGTTTTTTCACATGCCTTTGCTATGTTTTCTGTTCCATTAACGTTGATGTTCCAGGCTTCATCTGGATGGTCCTCACAGTAGTCAACGTTGGTCAACGCTGCAGAATGAACAACAAAATCTGGATTTAATAAACTTATCTTATTTATAACATCTTCTTCATCGGTTATATCAAATGAAACTGAATTTTGGACCGGATTTTTGTGGTGGGTCACTGTTATATCGTATCTGTCTCCTGCAAGATAACCAAACTTGGAACCTAAAAGTCCACTTCCACCGGTTATAAAAAGGTTTTTCATGGTAATGGTTAATAAGAATAGAATATATAAAAGTTTTGAGAATACATTAAAGGTGTTTTTATGATCGATGGCGTTAAAATAAAAAATCTTAAGGTAGTTCCAGATGAGAGGGGCTGGCTTATGGAAATAATGAGAAACGATGATGATATATTTGAAAAATTCGGCCAGGTTTACATGACAACAGCATATCCTGGAGTTGTTAAGGGCTGGCACCTTCACAAAAAACAGACAGACAATTTCACATGCATACACGGCATGATGAAGGTTGCACTTTACGATTCAAGGAAAGATTCACCTACCTACGGTGAGATCAACGAGTTTTTCGTTGGAGAAAAAAATCCAATACTTATAAGTGTCCCAACCTACGTTTACCACGGATTTAAAGCTGTTGGAACAGAAACTGCCTACTTCGTGAGCGTTCCAACCCATGCCTACAACTACGATGAACCAGATGAGTTCAGGCTACCTCCAGACACTGATGAAATACCATACGACTGGATATTAGAGGGTAAAAAACACGGTTAACCCTTATAAATTTAGTATAAAAAAAGTTTTGCTGTAAAACTTTGAATAAGTAATATAAACAGGTGATATTGAATGAAAATGCTTATAACAGGCGGTGCAGGTTTTATAGGTTGCAACTTCGTCCACCACATGCTTGAAACCTACGACCATGAACTGGTGGTTCTTGACAAGTTAACATACGCTGCCAACCAAGAATACCTGAAGGATGTTCAGGATAAAATCGAATTTGTGAAGGGTGACATAGAAGATTCTGAAGCTGTTAAACAGGCTATGAAGGACTGTGATATGGTTGTTAACTTCGCTGCAGAAACCCATGTGGATCGTTCAATAGAGGATCCTGGAGTTTTCGTTAAAACAGATGTTATTGGAACCTACAACCTCCTTGAATACGTTAGAAAGTACGATGTGGACCGTTACCTTCAGATATCAACAGATGAAGTTTACGGGAGTATTGAAAACGGTTCATTCACAGAGGAAAGCTGCATAGATCCTTCAAGCCCATACTCTGCAAGTAAAGCTGGGGGAGACGTTCTTGTAAGTGCCTACTACAAAACCTACGGCACGCCCATAATAATAACAAGAAGCAGCAACAACTTCGGACCTTACCAGTACCCTGAAAAACTCATACCACTTTTTATAACCAATGCAATGCATGACAAGGAACTTCCAGTTTACGGGGATGGGCAGAACATCAGGGACTGGATATATGCACCTGACAACTGCAGGGGAATATACACAGCCCTTACCAAGGGTAAACTTGGAGAGGTTTACAACATCGGTGGTGGAAACGAGAAAACCAACCTTGAAATCACCCACATGATACTTGACATCCTGGATAAACCTGAAAGCCTCATAAGATTCGTTGATGACAGGTTAGGCCATGACAGGCGTTACTCCCTGGACTCTGCAAAGATCAGGAAGCTTGGTTGGAAGCCAGAATGGGCATTTGAGGATGCAATCAGGGAAACTGTTGAATGGTACAAGGAGAACCTTTCAATGGTTATGAAGGGCTAGACGGATCAGAAAGGTTTAATAGAGTAAGCCGGAGTTCATAATATAATACCTGGCTTATTTTACTTCTTTTTAAGTTTCTTTTTTTATTAATTTTTATTAGAATTAAATTATTAGAATTAAATTTTTCATTATCATTCTAAAATCAATGCACTAAAATAAAAATTCTTATTTTCAACAGAGAAAAATTTAGGATCTCAAACATTATTTTGATTCAAAAGGGGATTTTTTCGCGTTTTTCTTTTTGGTTCGTTATATTTTTGCGTATTTTTTGTTTTCTTCCGATAGTTTTATATATTGTTTTATTTAATTAGTTGTATTATTGTATTATTTGTGTTATTGTTTTTGTTGATTTGTAATAATTGTTTGTGGAAGGTTTTTAATGGTAAATGGGAAGTTTAATGTAATTTTAGTGTTGATATTGGTTTTAGCGGTTTTAACTCCGAATTTGGTTTATGCAGGTAATTTAACAGGGTCCTGGAGTGGAAGTGTTGGTGATGGTGGTCGAAGTGCTGTTGTAACGTCTCAGGCTGGTAATGTTACGGTTACGGGTGTTGTAAGTACAGTGGGTAATGCTCGTTGGGGTGTTGCAGATTCCAGTGTGCCAGGTTCTGCTCCATTTTCTAATGGTAAGTTGAATACCAATAACTTCTGGAGCAATCCCAGTGCTCGTGGACACACATCCCTGCAAAGCAGTTACTGGTGGGATATTAGTCCAGATTCTGTGGGTACAAACATAGATCGTGCCGGAGATGATAAAGGAACATGATACATCACATTCTACTTTGATAAACCTGTTTTAAATCCAGTCCTGGATTTGGATCGTATGGGTGGTGATGGTCGTGTTTCAAACAAGGCAACCACCAACTCCGCACTCTTAACACTCCTCAACTCAGATCTAAGCCTTACAAAACTTTCAGGTAACAGTCAGTTTCAGGTTACCAGTAAAACTATAGAAAGAACACCCAATCAGAAATTCTCCCAGTTCAACCAGGAAGCTTCATGGACAGCCAACAGTGCAGGTGCAGGAAGCGTAATGATCAAAGGAATAATCAACAGTGTGAGCTTCAAATGGACAGGAACCGGCATAGAAGGAATGGGACAAGACGGAATAGAACTAGTATGGGACCTCACACAGTACGTGGACAACACAGCACCGGTTGTAACATCATCCCTGAACCCCAACACAACACGTTCCGGGAACACTGTCACTTTAAACGCCCATTCCAGCCCAGATACAACATACATCGTTGCAAATACAATGGGAAACCTGTACAGTATGAACAAAGGCTCCGACAACAACTGGAACCTGGACTTCACAGTTCCAGATGCTGCAGACGGCATATACAATGTACTATTAATGGCCTTTGATGGTATGGGTAACATGGGCACCTCTATAACGAACTTCACAGTGGACAACACACCACCAACCATAAATGCGAGTTGCACTCCGGTTTTAACAAGGACAGGAAATAGTATCCTGGTGAATGCCACTGCAGATGATGACACAGCGAGCATGACCCTGGAAGTACTGGGAACCATCTACAACATGATAAAAGATCCAACTGGCACTTGGATATTCAACTACACAGTACCTGGACTTGTGGATGGTACCTACGACATGTTATTAACTGCTACGGATGCACTGGGAAATACCGGTAACAACTACCTCAATTTCACAGTGGACAACACACCACCAGCACTCGTAGGAGATTTAAATCAAACAACCGCCCGAACAGGTGATAACCTAACATTGAATGTGAGTGCAGACAACGACACAAATACATTAACAGCAACCATCCTCGGAGAGGTTTACAACCTCACAAAGGATTCTGATGGTTTATGGACACTCCAATACACAATACCACAGGTTGCAGACGGACTCTACACCATTCTCCTGACTGGAACTGATACACTGGGAAATATGGGTAACACATCATTGAACTTCACGGTGGACAACACACCACCAAGTATCAACGGCTCCGTGCTTCCGGAGCTTACCAAAACAGGTAACTCAATACTTCTTAAGGCGGCTGCAGATCCTGATACAGTTCGGATGACTGCAACAATACTCGGAACAACCTACAACATGATCCAAAGCCCAGATGGTATTTGGACTCTTCAGTACACAGTACCACAGGTTGCAGATGGTCTTTTAGGTGTGTTTTTGGATGCTTGGGATAGTGCTGGTAATCATGGATGTAATACAACGAATATGACTGTGGATAATGCGCTTCCGGGTGTGAATTGTACTGTTTTACCGGGTCGTGCTAAAAATGGTGGTAACGTCACGTTGAGGGTTTGTGCAGATCCTGATGTGGTTAATGTCACAGCAATCATCGCTGAAAACCATTACAACCTAACACAAAACAGTGACGGCACCTGGACCCTTAAATATCCCATTCAAGGATTTGCAGACGGATTTCAAACAGTTCTTCTCACTGCTACCAACGGCCTGGGCAGTCAAGGAACAGCTTATACCGGTTTTACCGTGGATAACACTGCACCGGCCCTGAAAGCAGAGTTACTACCAAGTATGGTTAGGGAGGGTGGTAAGCTTTTTGTGAGGGTTTATTCTGATGTTGATGCTGTGGCAGTTACAGCGGAGATTCTCGGAAAAACCTACAACCTGATTAAAGGTTCCAACAGCATCTGGACACTCCCCTACACAGTTCCCGGACTTAAAGACGGTAATTACAATGTCATGTTGAGGGGTTGGGATGATCTCAACAACACCAACAACACCACACTCGCTTTTAAGGTACAGAATCCTGTAACACCCGTTAATCATGGTTCACTTGGAGGTTCTAGTGGTTCATCCACATCAACTGTGCATTCTGCTTCACAGGGTTACAGTAACGGTGTTCCTAGTGTGCAGGGTGGTTCTTTTGGTTCTGCCGTGGCGGGTAAGGTGGTTTCTCCGGTTGTTGGTGGTTTGTCTGCTAGGTCTTCATCGTCTTCTGGTTTGTTGGATGGGTTTTTGAGTTATGAGGGTAATGGTTGGTATTGTAATGTGAAGGGTTCTGTTTATGGTGGTTCTGCTGCGTTTTTGGAGAATCCTTTTAATCCCTTTTTTTATCAGTTTTATACATGGGATAAGTTGATTCAGGCGGGTCAGAAGGCTTGGAGTACGGGTAATGTTTGGGATTTCTTTAACTATGATTTTTTCCATTTTTATGGTTACAGTAATTTGGATCATGTGTGGGGTGGGGAGAATATTAAGTGGTTTTTGGATAATTTTGTGGGGATTGATGTCAATGGTAATATGTCTGTTGGAAGTTTCTTGCTTAATTTACTCACTATTATTCCTATAGGTAAGTTAGCGGCTGTTGCTGGAAGGTTACTGGCAAGATATTTACCAAAATTTGCAAGCACACTCATAAGAAGCAAGGCAGTACAGGTACTACTTAAAAATAAAACAGTGCAAAAAATACTCAAAGGAGCAAACAAATACTTAATCAATCCATTAAAGTGGCTGGAGAAATTGACTATTGCTAAATTTTGGAAATATTTGCCTAAGATTAATGGGAATGGGATTGTTGAGGGTGTTAAGAGGTTTAGTGGTTTTGTTAATTTGAGTCCTAGGGTTTGGGTTGAGAGTGTTTTTTCTGGGCTTTCTAGGTCTTCTTTGTTGCGTCGTGTGGGTTTGAGGTTGGAGGGTAAGGTTTTTAGTAGTTTTAAGTTGTGGGGTAAGGTTTTGCCTAGGGAGATTCCGAGTATTGTGGGTCATGGTGTTAATGTGTTTTGGAAGGGTGTTAAGGGTGGTGTTGATTCGTTGTTGGATGTTTTTTCGGATATGACTCCTCTTGCTGTTAAAAAGTGGGTTCATAGTTCTCCGTGGAGGATGAAAACCTTCAGTAAACTTGGGAAAGTAGTAAGTACTAAGTTTTATAGGAATATTCATAGTGCTGTGAGTCCTATTATTAAGAGGAATGTTGCACTTCGCAGTGTTTATAATGCAGGTAAAACGGTTTATAAGGAGTATAAGCAGGTTAAAAAGCAGGGTATTCGTAAATATGTGCATAAAAAGATTCAAAAATATGTTAAACCCGTTTATAAGAGGTATATTAAACCTGTTTATAGGAAGTATGTTAAGCCTGTGGTGAAGCAGGTTGTGTCTGCGGGTAAAAAGGTTTATAGTGGTGCAAAAAACGCATGGAATGGCTTTAAAAAGTGGATAGGGTGGAAATAACAATGTTGGATGAGTATATTGATTGGGATGTTGATGAGGAGATGGGGAAGAATAGGGTGCGTGCTGATAGGATATTAAAGGATTTTTCTGATGTTGAGGGTTTGGGTGAGGTTCTTAGTGGTGTGTTAGGTTTGATGGATTCTGAAGTTTATAATAGGGTTTATTTGGCTAGTGATTTGGGTGAGGAGATTAGTAATTTTGCACCTCCTTCGAGGGAGTATTTGTTTGAGCATTATAAGCAGGATCAGTATGCTTGTACTATTTTGAGGAAGCCTGTGCTTAATCTCTTCACGGACAATGTTATTCTTCAACATTATCTTGCGACTTGTGGTGCAATAGGTTTTGTTCATTATGTTTATAAAGGGTCTAAGTTGTCTTTAAGTGATTTGGATTTGCAACACACAGTACTTGAGCGTTTAATGGTTTTATTGGATAATTTTGACAAGCCTGTTGGTTTTCATCCGCCGGATGAGGATTTTTACAGGAAACTTAAAAATATAAAATGGGATAAAAATGCCAAAAAACTCTATGGGGGAATATTAAGAATAATTAGAGATATCACGCTTGTAAAGTGGGGAACAAATTCAAGTACTTTTGGTAGTGGTGAAAATTTTACTTTAACTTTCCTTGCTGCTTGTAATGCTGTGGTTCATGGTAGGAATAAAATATTACCTGAAGATGTATCAATATCCCATAAAACTCATTTGAAGTTGTTGAATACTGATATTAATAATTTGGGATGATTTATGGCTTATTGGGATGTGATTGGATGAATTAAGTTGTATAGGGTGGAAAAAATGAGTTTATGGGATTATATTGATTGGGATGTTGATGAGGAGATGGGGAAGAATAGGGTGCGTGCTGATAGGATATTAAAGGATTTTTCTGATGTTGAGGGTTTGGGTGAGGTTCTTAGTGGTGTGTTAGGTTTGATGGATTCTGAAGTTTATAATAGGGTTTATTTGGCTAGTGATTTGGGTGAGGAGATTAGTAATTTTGCACCTCCTTCGAGGGAGTATTTGTTTGAGCATTATAAGCAGGATCAGTATGCTTGTACTATTTTGAGGAAGCCTGTGCTTAATCTCTTCACGGACAATGTTATTCTTCAACATTATCTTGCAACCAGTGGTACTATTGGTTTTGTTCATCATGCATATAAGGGGTTTAAGTTGTCTTTGAAGGATTTGGATAAAGAGTATGTGGTATTTGAGCGTTTAATGGTTTTGTTGGATGATTTTGATAGTTCGGTTGGTTTTCATCCGCCGGATGAGGATTTTTACAGGAAACTTAAAAATATAAAATGGGATAAAGGGGCTCATAAGCTTTATAAAAAGATACGGAGGATTTATAGGAATGTTGCGGTTGTTAAATGGGTTCCGGACTCAACTACCTTTGGTAATAATGAGCATTTTACTTTGACTTTCCTTGCTGCATGTAATGCTGTGGTTCATGGTAGGGATAAAATATTGCCTGAAGATGTTGTGGTGGCTAATAGGGCTTATTTGAAGTTGTTGAATACGGATATTGAGGGTTTGGAGTTGTGATTTGCATGGGGTTGAGGAAGTTTGTGGCTTTTGTTGTTGGTGTTTTTGGTTTTTTGGTTACTGGTGTTTGTATTGTTTTGGGTGTTCAAAGTATTTGGCCGGGTTATTCATTTGGTGATCATCCTATTGAGAGGCTTATTTTGTTGTTTATTTGTTTCATGATAGCATCTTTTGTTTATAACTTGATAAAAGGTGAAACTCCTCAAGAAGATCTTGATAAAACCCCAGTGACAAGTGAAAAGATCTCCAGAAAACTTGAAGAAAAACGTGACAAAGAAAAGAAATAACCTTTTTATTTGATAATCACTTGTTAAACATTTTTTTTCGTTTATTAAATCATTATCTATAGTTGAAACAGCTATCAAATGCATAGAATTGGATTAAAAAATTTATTAAAGAGGGGAAGATGGTTTCGCAGAAAGATAAATTTACTTTAAGTGATCATTGCACAATTGAAAAATATTCTGCTTTTTTGTTGGATGGTTTTTTGAATTATGAGGGTAAGGCTTGGGCTTGTAATGTGAAGGGTTCTGTTTATGGTGGTTCTGCTGCATTTTTGGAGAATCCTTTTAATCCATTTTTTTACCAGTTTTATACATGGGATAAGATGATCCAGGCGGGTCAGAAGGCCTGGAGTACGGGTAATGTTTGGGATTTCTTTAACTATGATTTTTTCCATATCTATGGTTACAGCAACTTGGATCATTTCTGGGGTGGTAAGGCTTTTGAAAGTATTTTGAAGGATTTGTTTGGTGTTGAAGAGAATGGTACTATTTCAGTTGGAAGTTTCTTACTTGATTTAACATATTTGATTCCTGTTGGTGGGGCTGCAGCATTTTTAGCAAAATTAGGCCTTTCAAGACTTGGATTAGGTTTAACAGAAAGAGTTTTAGGAAAAAGATGGTTAGAGGTTATTGTCAATAATAAAACACTTCAATTGGTATCCAAAGAGTTAAGCAAAAAATGGGACAAATTAAAAAAGCTATTAAATCCTTATCTCAAGAATTTTCCAGTATCTGGAGAAAATTTGAAGGTGTTTTGGGGTTATGTTGTTGATGGTGCTGATTTGATTGGTTTTAAGCCTAGTACTTGGTGGAAGTATGGTGTTCGGAGTACTCGTTTGGATGGATGGATCTCGGATAGTTTGGGGCATTCTGGTAATTTTATGACGAAGTATTATGCTGATTTTTTTAAGGCTTCTACTGAAGGTGATGTAAGTTATTTAGCTGAAATTACAGGTAAATATCTTGGTCTAAAGAATCATCAGACTATTGGTGCTATTTTAACAACTTTTGCAGGCGCATTCTCGATATATGGTGCGTATAATAAGTTAGTTGACGCTAAAAAATGGGTTACTGGTTTGCAGATAAAAAAGACAGTAAAATATAAGGTGGATTCAGTTAAAAAAATTGTCAAGTCCAATCCTGCAGTTAAAGCCTCTAAAGTAATATTAAAGAATACTTGGAAATCTGTTAAGCCTTATGCTAAGAGAAGTGCTAAAAAATTTATTGGGAAAGTTGAAAAGGTTTCTAAATACATTAAAAGTAATCATGTAGTTCAAAAGATGAAATCTACGGTGAAATGGGTGTTGAAAAAGCCTATTTTTAAAAAAATTTTAAACATTAAACCAGTTAAAGTGATAATCAAAACTGGAAAACAAATAATAAACACCGGAAAATCATTATGGAATGGATTAAAAAAATGGGCATTTTAGATAATAACTAATTTAGGGGGTTTATATAGTGGTATATGATATGAAAGGAATAAAAAAAGCACAAAATAAAATTTTAAAAGAATTTAATAACATTAAAGGATTGGAAGAGATTATAGAAAAAGTAATTAACCTTCTAAGTTCTGACAGATATGCTTTAGTTTATGATGTTTCTGGTTTGATGGAGGGTGGTTTGAGGGATGAGAGTTTGGATGATTTGTTGAGTTTGTCTCAGGTGGGTTATGCTGCTAATGTTTTGAGGGATCCTCCTCTTTATGTGGCTTCTTTGACAGGTGTTATAATCTCAAGCCATTTTATTGCAATGGTTAGCATGGTAGATTTTATTTCATATGCTTACAAACAAGAGAATTTAACCCACGAAGACTTAAAGAAGAACCATACTATTTTAGAACGTTTGATGTGTTGTTTGGATGGTTTTGATACTGTTGGTTCGTATGATGTGCCTGATGAGAGTTTTTATCTTAAGCTTCGGGGTGTTAAATGGGATAAAAGGGCTAAAAAGTTGTTTAAAAGATTATCCACATTGAAATTTGAGGTGAGTTTTGAAAAATTTGGATCTGGTACCACTTCTTTTGGGACTGGTGAGGATTTTGCTTTGACTTTTCTTGCAGCTTGCAACTGTGTAAATCATGAAAGAGATAGAATTAACCCTGAAGATGTTGTAATAGCCTATAAAACCTATTTAAAGTTGATTGACACTGATATTAGTAGTTTGTGATGTGGTTTTTTTATGGGTTGGAGAAATTTTGTAGGCTTTGCAGTGGCAGTTGTTTCCTTTGTTTGTGTGGCTGTGTTAGTTATCGAAGTGTTATTATCTTTAATGGGCTACTCTTCATCTGAGGGCACAGCCCACCATCCTTTAATACGCCTTTTGGGATGGATAATTGGAGCAGTGGGTGCTGTAGGAATTTATAATCTAATTAAAAGCAAAAAATCAGAACCTAAAGCAGACGTTGCGGATAAAACTATTGTAACAAGTAATGAGATTTCCAGAAAGCTTGAAGAAAAGCATGGCAGAAAAAAGAAATAACCTTTTTATGTGATAATCATTTGTTAAACATTTTTTTTCGTTTATTAAGTCATTATCTATAGTTTAAACAGCTATCAAATGCATAGAATTGGATTAAAAAATTTATTAAAGAGGGGAAGATAATGGTTTCACAGAGAGATATGTTCAAATTGAATGATCAACAGATGTTAAAGGAGTATTCTGGGCTTTTGTTGGATAAGTTTGATGTTGAGGGTTTGGAGGATGTTGTTAATAGTTTGAAGAGTTTGGAAAGTGAAGGATTTCATGAAAGGTTGTTTGAGGATTATTTGTTAGGTTTGAAGATTTTTGAGGGTGGTGCTGAGTTGTCTGTGGATGAGAAGCGTGATAATGATCTTCTGGTTTTAGGATATCAAAATTTAAGTTACAAACGCCTATTCTCCATTAAACGGAATTTGATAAGTTTTACTGAGTTTAGTGAGATTTCTGATCTGTTATTACCGTTGTATTACATGTATCTTGGGCGTAAATTAACTCATGGTGATGTTAAGGCTTTTTATGATGCTCGTATTGATGAAAGACTGGTTTTCTTGTTGGAAGATTTTGATGAACCTCTAAATGTTCCTAAACCAACTCCAGAGTTTTTTAAGAAACTTAAAAAGCTACAATGGCAAGATAAAAAAACAAAGAAATTTCATGAGAATTTAAAAGAATTTGTTGGTGTATGCAACTAGTGGAAAACACGTGGATTTTAAATTGGTAAATTTTAAGGCTATAGAATTCAATTTCACACTTTCTCTTATGGCGTGTAGTGCGGTGGTTGGTGGTCGTGATAGGATTAACTTGGATGATGTTATAAGGGCTTATAAGACATATTTTAAGCTTTTAAAAACAGATTTACCTGTTTTGGTTGGGAAGTTGGGTGTTTGAGTTTTTAATTGTAAAAAAAAAGAAATAGTTTGGGGGGGGTGTATTTTTTTAATGGTTAGTGATGTTGAGAGTGTTGTGTTGGCTTCTGTTTCTCGCAGGGCAGGTGCTTTTGTGTTGGATCTTCCGTTGTTACTGATGTTCTTTGGTTTTTTATTCTTCATAGGGTTAGGTTCACCTGATCTGTTTGTGGGTGTTGTTTTCCTGATAATCAGCGCCCTGATTACGCTGGCACACTTTTCTTACTTTGAGGGACCTTCAGGTGGTAGTACGCCCGGTAAGTACTATTTATCTTTGATGGTGGTGGATGAACGGACTTTGCAACCTCCAAGTAGGATGCAGAGCATTACACGGAATCTTTTAAGATTTGTTGATCTTTTACCATACATTATACCGGGCCTCCGGGGCCTGATAATTATCTTCACCTCAAATAAAAATCAAAGACTTGGAGACAAAGCAGCAAAAACCATAGTCATCCAGAAAAAAACCCGATAAAATCCATTTTGTAAAGAACAACTGCAAATACAGTTGTGAAAACAGTAAACTCCGGAATAAACTGGCTAAAAAGCAAAATATGGAAATAACAGATAACATAAAAAAAAAGGTAGATAATATTTATAAAAAATGGGGTGACAAAGGATGGGGTTCTGGAAAATTTTGCCGGTTGATGTGGGTTATAGGGTTTTGTTGGATGATTTTGGTGGTGTGGTTGGTTTGAAGGAGGTTTTGGATGGTATTTGTGGGTTAGTAAATTCGAGTTTATATGGGGATTTGATGTTTGTTTCTTTGGATAATATTAAGGATCCTGATGTGAAAATGGGTCATGATGAAGAACTTTCATTGTTGGAGAAGTGTGCATTTGATAATTTGAGTAATTTTCCTTTGAGGCTTCCTTTCACTCCTCTTGTGGGTATTAAGGATTTTTTGGTGGTTTATAGTTTTATTGCAAGTTTTTATTATCTTCGTTTGGGTCATAAGTTGGATTTAGAGGAACGAAACAAAGTATTTTACAGTGATACTGCAACGAGGATTTTATTACTCTTGGAAGACTTTGATTCTACCATGGAAACACCAGAACCCACATCCGAGTTTTTCAAAAAATTGGGTAAGGTTAAATGGGCGGATTCTAGGTCTAAAGACCTTTTTAATAGGGTTACAGATCTTGGATTCAAGGTGATGGACAGGAAGTTGGGATCTAAATATAGCATCAGTTTATCTGTAAATGAGAATGCTTTTATCTTGTTGCTTTCTGGTTGTGGTGCGGTTTTGGATGGTCGTGATAGAATTAGTATGGATGATGTGGTACGTGCTTATAATATGTATTTCAAGCTTTTGAATACGAATATTACCAGGTTGATGTGATACAATATGGGTTTGAGGAATCTTTTTGCAGTAATAGGTGCAGTAATAGTTTTCATTGGCACAGGCACAATCATTGCTTTATCTGCAGGATATCTGGATCAGTCCGCAGGGAATTTAGTTATAAGACTTTTAGGATTGTTCATATGTTTCATACTGGCCTCAATGGTTTATAATCTCATCAAAATTGATGCAGTTGAAGACAAAAACCAAAAAAAGAACAAAAAGATTGTAACAGGTAAAAATATCTCCAGAAAGCTTGAGGAAAAACAAAAAAAGTAGAAAACGATAATTCTTTATTAATAATCTTATTTTTTTTACAAAAATAACCCCTTGACTTAAAACAGCTAGCAATGCACGGAATGGATTTAAAAAATGGGCATTCAAATAACATGAAAATATTTTAAAGGAGGTCTTACAAATGTTTTTAAGAGCTGAACCAACAAATGAGGTTGCTAAGAGTTTATTGTGTGATTTTAGTGATGTTGATGGTTTGAAAGAGGTTGTGGATAGTGTTTTGAATTTGGAGGATTCTGAAGTTTATGAGAAGCTTGTTAAGATTGATATGCCTGTTGATTCTGGTGTGAATTTGAAGGAGAATTTGAATGTTACTTCTTTGGATGAAGTTGCTGAGGATAATTTGAGTAATTTTCCGCTTAGGCTCCCTTTAACTCCTTTGATAAGTATTAAAGATTATTTTACTGTTGGTTTTTTTGTAGGAGCTATTTATAGTGTTGAAATTGGTCACAAACTTTATGAAGAGGATCTGTCCAGAGTTGCTCACAGTAAAATGATACCCCGTATACTTTCAATGCTGGAAGATTTTAATTCAAACCTTGAAACACCCCTTCCCACTGCAGAGTTCTTTAAAAGGTTGGGTAAGGTTAAATGGCAGGATAAAAAAGTTAAAAAATTCATTGAGGACCTATCTAACCTACATTTTATCTTAGCTTTCAACAAATGGGGTGGGAAAAATGTTGATTGGAACTTTCCCATAACCGAGAAAACTTTTATTAAACTTCTTGCTGGTTGTAGTGCTGTTCTAGATGGTCGTGATAGGATCTGTGTGGATGATGTGGTACGTGCTAATAAGACTTATTTGAAGTTGATTGATACTGATATTAGTGAAATGGTGTGATTTGTTATGGGTTGGAGGGATTTTGTTGCGGTTGTTGTGAGTGTTTTGACTTTTTTGGGGGTTATTGTTTTGATTGGCATTGGTTGTTCGGAGTTTTTCACCAGATTACTCCCCAAGTCAGCATCCTGCTGAAAGAATGGCCCTACTATTTGGAAGCCTAATCGCTGCTTTGCTAATTTACAATCTAATAAAAGGTAAAAAACCAGAACCTAAAGTAAATGTTGCGGATAAACATGATGTGACCAGTAAAAATATCTCCAGGAAACTTGAAAAACAGCAAAAAAGATAAAAAGGGTTGTTAATAGTTTTTAGGATATTATTTTATTTAATTAACAGATTTTCTGTGGCGGGTGATGTTTTCCTTTCGAATCATGAAAGATACTACCTAAAATTGTTACCAAAATCAAAGAACCATAAACTGTTAGGAAAGTAGTTAAAAATGTTCAAAAATGATTTTAAATCTTTGATTTAATCTTTTATGAATGTTTATTTAGTTTTAGCATCTAATTTTAAAAATAAGAGCCCATAATCTTTAAAAACTCATCTTTACCCATATTATGGATCTTTAAGGTTTTATGATGACTTTTATGTCCAGCTATAATCTCAACTGGGTTCTTGGTGAGTTTGGAAAATTCTTTTGTTATTTCCTTGTTGGCCTTGCCCTTCTGTGGAACTGATTTTATCCTGATTTCAATGGCTTCACGCCAGGTGTTGTAGCCTGAAATCTCAAATTTGTTTGATTTTGTGGAAACCTCTATGTCCACCAGTATTCCACCTTCAGATTCCCTCACTGCCTTCATAGTAACCAGTTCCATTTCTATTTTTTACGTTGATAAAACTTTAAGTATTCCTATTTTTATGGTACATATGTATTAAATCCCTGTTTCAGCACCCCTGAGAAGGAAAACATTTAAATAGTGAAAGAGAAAGATGTTGGTATGCTCTAATGTGAGTGAAATTAAATATTTGATCACGCAGGGGTGGTCGAGCGGTCAAAGGCGCTAGGTTGAGGGCCTAGTGGGGTAGTCCCTTCGCGGGTTCGATTCCCGTCCCCTGCACTTAACAATTAACTTCTATTTTTAACATTTCCGAGAATCAGATTTAATATGAGATCTCAGTTGATGAAAAAATTTTCAACGATTTATGGTTGGGTTGAGATCAGAAAATCAATCCCCTTTTAAAAACAATGTTTCAAAGTTTTAAAGGTCTAAAACGTTTACAAATAAATTTTTGAAACATTTAACAAAAAACGAAACAATTGAAAAAATATTAAAATAATATATTAAAAATAAGGTAGATTGAACCTTATAAATTGAATTTTATACATTTACTCCCTTTGAATTTTATAATTTTACTCCTTCTTGAAAATGGTGAAGGATTGAGAGGATAAAAAATCAAATTTCTCCAAAACAACGTATCCACCCTTTTCCATGACATTCAATATATCCTCTTCAGAAGTGTAGTGACCAAAAAGGTTCACAAAGTTGATTTTTTTAGTTTTTTTGTAGTCTATAATAACAATTCTTCCATCAGGAGCTAAAAATTGTTTTAAATGGTTGAAGTAACTTAAAGGTTCGGGTATGTGATGAAATACGTTCCTTAAGAAGATAAGGTTCAGATCATTTTCAAGCTCAAGACTGTTCTCTTCTGCCAAAACAGTTTCTATATTCTTCACACCCTTAATTCGAGTTTCAGACTTCACATAATCGAGATATTCTGGTTCCATGTCAACTGCGTAGACCAATCCATTTTCTCCCACCTCATCTGAAAACTTAAAGGTGAAATAACCCCCACCACAACCAATATCTACAATTTTATCGTTTTCACGTATTTTAAGAGATTTTATAATTTCAGTTGATTTAAATTCAGGTTTAGATGCCTTTTCATTGAGTTTTTTAATTTTTTTTAACTTAGAACTTCCAAACATAGGACACATCTTCCATTTTTTTTCAAGTTAAGAACATCGTTTAATCAATCAACATTTATCACAACTTTCAGGGGTTTACCCTCACTTAAATCATCTATTAAACCTTTTTTAAGGTCACATGATGCTTTATCCGCATTTATCATCAGGGTTCTGCTGCACTTGAATTCGCTTTTTCTGCAGACCATGTCTGTTGGATGGTCCAAGGTCAGTTCTGGATGTCCATAACCTTTTATTTCATCCCGAGCATTTTCTGTCTCAAGAATAACTGTTACAACTGTTTTTTCATTTTGTATTGCATTTTTCAGTTCCTCTGGAAAATCATTCATGGAAACTCCAGATGAAACCCCTATTATGCAGTCGGCCTTGATGCCTATTTCTGGTTCCATTGTAACTTCAAATGTTGTTTTATGGCGTGATGTGACGTTGGGATGTCCCTTTGCAAAGAAACTGTAGTTCATAGATACTCACTTTTCATTATGGATTATTTTTGAGATTATTTTTTGATTAAATTTTTTTTGATCATTTGTATGGTTTGAGGTTCTAAAAAAAGATGTCCTGCACTAGATTATTTATTTAAACCTTATTAAATTATGAAATAAATTTAAAAAAAAATGGTTTTTACGAGAAAGTTCATACTCATCTTGGTATAAAATTAGAACTTAATTAAAGATATACTTAGTCACTGAATTAACTGTTAAGATAAAAAATTTAGTTTAAGGAGTTTCATATGCCAAAAAATCCTTTGAAAGGTACTTACTGTTTGATAATTCACCTGAAGTCCAGACAGAATATTAAGATCGGATGTCTAGGTGAAATAAATTTTGAAGATGGTTACTACGTCTATGTTGGATCTGCACTGAATTCATTGAAAAGCAGGCTTGAAAGGCACCTTAAAAATGATAAAAAGCTTTTCTGGCACGTTGATTATCTTCTAAACAATCCCAATGCCAAGGTTGTGGATGTTGTTTTTGCAGTGAGTGGTGATAAGTGGGAGTGTCCCCTTGCATCGAATATATCCAAGTTGGGACATGAAATCAAAAATTTTGGATGTTCAGACTGCAAATGCCCTTCGCATCTATTTTACTTCCCTGATCTGGAACTATCAAAAAAGATATGTTTAGAATCCTTTGAAAAGTTGGGGCTTCAGCCCAAGGATCTGGAGGATCTGGAAAAGATTTAGATAAATGGTTTCAAGGTACAGATCATCACTAAAAAAATTCAGTTTTTATAACTAATCTCATGATGCTTAGCTTGGTGAGTATATGCTCCAAAGTTTTAGGATAATTGAATGGCATCATCAATTAAAATGAAAATTCTATTTAAAAAAATTATGGGAAAGGTTAAAACTTATCATTATATTACGGCTTGCATGAATCTGCTGAACTTTATTTTTAAGGTGAAAGGTAGTGGGTTCTTAAGGTGAAAAATAGCGGGAATATTTTAGTAAAAATGAAAATTTAAAATTAAAAAAAAGTTTACTGGAACTTCCTGAAAAATTCCTCGAACTCATCCACGCCCATGGGCTGGGGAACAACAAATTCCTGGTTTCTGTATATCTTCTCTGCAAGTTCCCGATATTTTTGTGCCTGTTCAGAGTCTGGAAACTTTTCAAGAACTGTTTTTGCATCGTATTCACTCTGCTGGACCAGTTCGCTTCGAGGTATAACTTCTATGACCTTCGTACCAATCCTCTTGGCGAATTTTTCAACGATCTCAACTTCCCTGTTGGTGCCTCTGCAGTTGCAGATGATGCCTCCAAGGCGGCTTTTGAGTTTCTGGATGCCCTGGGATATGTTGTTTGCAGCGTAGAGTGCCATGTACTCTCCAGATGTGACTATGTAAACCTCATCTGCAAATTCTTCCCGCAGTGGTACTGCGAATCCACCACAGACAACATCTCCAAGTACATCGTAGATGATGACTTCAGGTTCTGGCTTGAAGACTTCAAGTTTCTCAAGGAGATTCATTGCAACTATGACTCCCCGCCCTGCACATCCCACTCCTGGTTTTGGACCTCCACTTTCAACACAGTCCACTTTTCCATAGCCTTTAAAGAGAATGTCATCCTTTTTAACGTCCTTTTTTTCTTTGACAACATCAAGGATGGTTGGTATTCTCCGCCCCACAAGGGTTCTGGTTGTGTCTGCCTTGGGGTCGCAGCCTATTACAAGGACATTTTTATCTTTGGAGTAGGCTGCTGCAATGTTTGAAACCACTGTGGATTTTCCAATCCCTCCTTTACCATATATGGCTATTCTTTTGGTTTTTGAGGCCTCAGTCATTACCCTTCACCATGGCTCCGATTATGTCTCCCCTCGTGACTATTCCAATGAGTTTTTTATCTGCATCAAGCACTGGAAGTCTTTTGATGTGGTGGGAGTCCATTAGCTCTGCTGCATCAGATATTTGAGCATCCTTTGAGATTGAAACCACTTTTTTGGTCATTATATCTCCGATTAAAACTGAGCTTGCCCTTTCCATGTCTTCTGCAAGTTCGTCCATTTCGTACTTCATCTTCACAGGGAGTTCTATGAGGTCAAGGGGTGCAGGGAGTATGAGGTTTATTTTGGGTGAGTGAATTTCAAGCATCCTCATTATATCGCCTTCACTCACTATTCCAACAACGTGGTTTTCATCGTTAACTACTGGGGCTCCGCTTATCTTGTTGTTTCGAAGGACCTGTGCAACATCCACTATTTTATCAGTTGATTTGAATTTTACTACATTTATTTCCATGGCATCTTCAATCTTCATTACTCATCAACTCCTCCATAAACAGCTTCAGCTGTCCTGATTTATCCCATCATCAAATATACATATGTTTCATTTATACAAAGGGTTTACCTATATGCAAGGTTTTAAAATAAAATTGCTTTTAGTATCCTTCTTTTATTTAAGTTTTTTATTCCTTTTTTGGTTTTTATACTACTTTCATTTTACGTTCCTAACAGGATCATAAAAGTTTAAATAGTGAATAATTAAATTTTATAATAATTCAGAAAATTAACTATTAATTTGGATTGAAAAATTGTGAAAAAACATAGGATTAGATAAAAGTGACGTGATACCTTGAAAGATGAAAATATTGATGAAATACTTGATAACCTTTTAATTTATCTTCCTCTTTTCTATCAAAAGGCCATAAAGCCAAAAAATCCGGATATAAAACAGAAACACCAGGTTTATTATCAGATACTTGGAATACTTGAACATTTTGATAATTTGCCCATATCCCACCTTGGAAAACGCCTCTTCGTATCGAAGCCCAACATGACCTCCCACATCGACAAACTCGTTGCAGACGGAATGGTCGAACGTGTACCTGATGAAAAGGATCGGAGAATAATCCGTGTGAGAATCACAGAGAAAGGACTGCGCTTCATAAAGGAATCACGTGATATCATCAATGAAATCATAAAGTACAACCTTTCACCCCTCGATGAATCAGAGCTTGATGAGCTCAATGGCTGCCTTAGAAAGATAAGGGAATTCATGCATAAAATCGACACAATGGAAGAAATACATCGTAAAACTCCTTAAAACTTACGAATAAATGAATGTTATAATTTTTAATTTATTGGAGGATACTTAATGGAAAATGAAAAATCAAAGGGCTCTGAAGCCCTCAACATCAAACTTCTACTGGGTGGACTGATGATAAGTCTTCTTGTAGGTGCTCTGGACAACTCCATAATGAGCACAGCCATGCCCAAGGTCATTGCAAGTCTTGGAGGAATGGCATACTACGTCTGGCCCTTCACAATCTACCTTTTAACATCAACAATTGCAATAATACTTTCAGGAAAATTATCAGATATATACGGCCGTAAAAAGGTTTTAATCACGGGAATAGTTATTTTCATAGTGACATCGGTTCTCTGCGGTTTCTCCCAGAACATCATGGAACTCACATTCTTCAGGGGACTGCAGGGAATAGGTGGGGGAATACTCATGACCATCCCCTTCATAGTTGTGGCTGAAGTCTTCCCTCCCAGGGAGAGGGGAAAGTACATGGGAATTCTCTCCTCCGTGTTTGGATTTGCAAACGTTCTCGGACCCGTGCTCGGCGGTTTCATAACCGACTTCATGGGATGGGAATGGGTTTTCTACGTGAACATCCCAGTGGGAATTACAGCCATATACATGCTCAGATCCTACTTCCCACACCTAGAGATAGTTATAAAAGAAGGTGTAATTGATTACGCTGGAATTGTGACCTTAACTGCAGCTTTAAGTGCACTTTTCCTGGGCTTAACCTTCGTGAGGAGCACGGCAGTTTCATCAGGCCTCGTTGCATCTCTCTTCATATTTGCAGGGTTTATGCTTTTAGTCTTCATTTACGCTGAGAAAAAAGCCCGCGAACCCATTTTACCAATGAAACTATTTAAAAACTCCATATTCAATGTTTCATCCATTGCAATGTTTCTTTCAAGTGCTGTGATGTTCTGTGGAATCATCTACATACCATTATTTATTCAGGGAGTGCAGGGAATGAGTGCTTCAACCTCCGGACTCTTAATAACTCCAATGCTTGTGAGTCTCACCATTGCATCCCTCATTACCGGGCAGATCATTTCAAGAACCGGTACCTACAAAAAACTGGCAGTTCTGGCATTCGTACTGCTTACCCTGGGTATCGGACTTCTTTCAACCATGAACACCAGTACAGGATTTGTTGTACTTATAATCTACTCAACCATATTAGGTATTGGAACCGGTATGATGTACCCAATATTCAACGTTGCAGTGCAAAATGCTGTTCCAATGAGGGAGCTTGGAACTGTTACAGCTTCAATGCAGTTCTTCCGTAACATCGGAGCAACTGTGGCCCTTCCGGTATTCGGAGTTATTGTGAACATCACCGTCAACATGGACATCCAGACATCTAAAAACGTTTCACCAGCACTCATGAGCCTTGGAATACACAACGTGTTCATATCTGGACTTGTGATAAGTTTTGTGGGACTTCTGGTTTGTTTCTTGCTGAAGGATAAAGTTTTGGCTGGTAGGGGTGATTTTGAAGTTGAGAAGAAGGATTTGGCTGGGGAATAAGATTTTGCAGGTGAACTTCTTTTTTCTTTTATTTTTTAAGGATAAAAATAAAAAAATGGAATATTTTCATGATTTTATACATAAAAAGTAGTAATAAACCATATAAAGATATCTTATAAATTAAACATTCACTTTATTAAAACTTTGAAGTGATAGCTTTGAACACCCCCTTTTACTGAAATTATCGGTAAAAAAGAAGGATATATTGTTTTAATTCCATTCAATTTCTTGATAAATCTGATTAGAGAAAAAAGAAGGTTTAATGTTTTCAACGGAAAAATATTTAATTCCCATAAATCTCATTCTCAAATTAATATTCTCCCCAGTTAAATTATCACTCTGAGATTATCTGAAACCCCATTCGAAGGTTTTAAGGGGATGTAATTCATTAATTAAAATAATTCATTGAACTGATAATCGAGGTGAACCATGAAGGTAACGTTCATAAATCCGCCGCAAACCAATTCTAAATACAAATTTATAGGAGTTGTGGCCCCGCCTCTTGGAATAAGTTACATGGCAGCTGTTCTGGAGGAAAAAAATTTTGATGTGAGCATCATAGATGCTTCTGCACTTGATATGACCTGGGAAGCTCTTGAAAAAGAAATAGAGAATGTTTCACCGGATGTTATTGCGGTGACTGCACTAACACCAACCATAAGTCAGGCCATGAAAACTGCAGAAATTGCAAAGAAAACCTGTCCAGACGCCGTGATAGTCCTTGGAGGATACCATCCAACCTTCAACTATGAAGAAGTCCTGGAGAAGGATTTTGTTGATGTGGTTGTTAGGGGAGAGGGAGAAAATACCATGCTTGACCTTGTGGAAACCCTTGAAAGGGGAGGTGATCTATCAGAAGTTAAAGGAATAGCCTTTGAGGATACAGTTACACCTTTACGTCCACTCATAACAGATCTCGATAGTTTACCGTTCCCTGCAAGGCACTTGCTTCCAATGGACCATTACAAACTCTTCAACATGGACACTAAAATGGCAACCATGGTAAGCAGCAGGGGCTGTCCAATGCAATGCTCTTTCTGTGCATCTGCAGCACTTCACGGCTCTAAAATGCGTATGAGAAGTCCTGAGAATGTTGTGGATGAAATGGAACACCTTGTGAAGGATCATGGCGTTGAAACCATAGCCTTCATGGACGACACCTTCACCCTGAAAAGGAGCAGGGTTGAGAAGATCTGTGCTGAGATCAAAAGAAGGAACCTTGATGTTTTCTGGGGTTGTACAGCCCGTGTTGACACTTTGTCCGAGGATGTGATAAAGCAGATGAGGGAAGCTGGATGCATAGCCATGTTCATGGGTGTGGAATCTGCTGATCAGCAGGTTCTGGATGAGGTTGACAAGAAGATCAGCGTTGAAAAGATCAGACGTGCATTCGAGATTTCAAGGAAGGAAAAAATGCGTACCATAGCTTCTGTGGTGCTTGGAATGCCTGGAGATACCAAGGAAAGTATAGCCAGGACAGTGAAGTTTGTGAAGGAACTGAATCCTTCCTACGCAATTTTCAGCCTGGCCACACCCTACCCTGGAACCCGTTTCTACCAGCAAACCCTTGAAAAGAACCTTATAAAGGTCAGGGACTGGTCCAAGTACACCCTCATTTCCCCCATCCTTGAAACAATGGAGTGCTCCCTGGAAGAACTTAAAAATATGCAGAACAAAGCTTTCTGCAAGTTCTACCTGCGTCCTGGTTACATTCTGCGCCAGGCATGGATGGACGGACCAATGTTACTGCGGACAATTGTATCTGTTGTCAGGGAAGTGATCTGAGGATCATTTCTTTCTATTTTTAGGAGGGATTAAGAGAAACTATCAGAAGTATTAGTTTAAAGAAGAAAATCTTAAAATTGAGTTTTAAAATTGATTAAGGCCAATGAAGTTTTTTTTAAAAATTCAATAATTGTATCAGTTCATGAATAAATGATCTTAACATACTTACCACTTTTTTTATCAATTACAGTAATACAAGCTAGAAGTTACTACCCTAATTTTAAATGCAGGAATTTTTATATAATTGAAGTGAGTAAATATAAGACTTCATTGAAGGTAACTTTATGACACGGAAATACACTGCAGTGAAGTACTGTAAATGGTGTGGGGATCCCTTCCTAGTTAAATCACCCAACCAAAAGTACTGTTCACCAGAGGTTAAAAATTGCAGTAAGGAAGCTAAGCGCGAAAGCTGGCGTAAAGCAGCACATAAATACAGGGAAAACTACAAAGACGTCCTTAACATATCCCAGGTTTACAAGCTGGGATCTGGATTCCTAAGCAGTAAACCGCAGAAAGAATTTGATGCTGAGTACAGGGCCATACAGAAGGAAAAGAAAAGGCTTAAGTTGAACAGCATAGGGATAGGATTCTGGTTCTGGGTTCAGTACAACCTGCCTTTAATGCGAAACCTCATGGAAAGAGGGGAAAACCCTTTAATAAATTTTTACGTGAATTTTATTGCAGTTGGAGTTTTATTGATAATTGTGTTTGTTTTTGGAGTTTACTATAAATAATACTTTTCACTATTTTTTTATATAAACTTATGATGGTCAAGTATGAGGGTCGGAAGTGCATTTCCTAACCCCTGATCGTTAGTCATTTAAAATTTATAAAAAAATTATAAAAATCTGGTGGAAACTGTGGAAATGATGATAATATATGTTTTAGCCATGGTAGTATCACTTATACTGGTAATAAAGACTGCAGATATATTTGTAGACAATTTAGTTGCCATAGGTGAAGCCAAAGGAATATCACAGATCATTTTAGGAGTTACAGCTTCCGCAGTTGGAACATCTCTGCCAGAGTTTGGTTCAGCAGTTATAGCCATATTAAGCGGCACCCCTGATATTGGAGTTGGTGTGGTTATTGGATCCAACATATGGAACATTGCAGGTATTTTAGGCATATCTGCATTTGTTGCAGGATTTATAAAGACTGGAAAAGAAGAGTTAAAACGTGACGGTCTCATGACTTTGTTAACTGCCCTGATGCTCATGTTTTTCATGTTTTTCATGACCAAATTAAATGCAGTAGTCGGGATCGTGATGATCGTAGCTTACTGCATCTACCTGTGGATTCTGATAAAAAAACAAAAAGAACACAGCAGTGAGCTTGAAAAACAAGAAAAACTCAAAAATAACGTTCCAAATAACATTAAACATCCAGATCTTAAGAAAAACTATATATTGAGTATTGTAGGGATTTTAGGACTTGCAATTGGATGTAAAATCATGGTCTGGAGTGGTGTGGAAATTGCAAATATTATGAACATTCCCCAAATGATAATCGGACTTTTTGCCCTGTCCATTGGAACAAGTGCACCCGAATTCGTTGTAACCTTAAGCTCTGCAATGAAACGACTTCACAGCCTTTCAATGGGAACTGTACTTGGAAGTAACATATTCAACATACTGATAGGTATAGGCATTCCATCTCTCTTCCTTGCAATTCCAGTAGAATCCCTTTCCGTGACCTTTGATGCACCTGTGATGATTCTTGTAACTTCTCTCTTACTTATAATGGCTTCAAGAAAGAAAAAACTTACGAGATGGGGCGGTCTGGTCTTGATGTTGATCTATTTAATGTACATTATCATTAGAATATCTATTTCAGTTTGAAATGTTAGGAACATGTACAAAAAGGTTTTAAATACAAGCATTGGCAAGTACGTGTGTACAAACCTTAAAATAATAATTAAAAACACTTTTTTTTTAACTAGATAATTTATTTACCAATTATACATTTTATTAGTTCTTTAACTGCATTTTGATTTTAGGAGTTTCAACTTAAAATCTAAAAATTTATAATAATAATTTAATTTTAATATAATTCCTTTAAATGTTGATATTATCAAAAAAATGTTAAAAATTATTTTTTAATTAAAACCAGCTTCAAAAAAAGATCATGAAAAAACATGAACAATTTGTTGTCATGACAATTGTTGTCATGACAACATTTATATGGGGGTGCTACATAATATATAACATGCCTAAAAAACAGCCCCTCAACAGGTAAACTAGATTTAAACAGATAAAATGAAAAAAAACAGGATAAAAATAATGAGCTCAGACATTCCACTTCCAGGACTTTTGTCCATTATCAGCCGTAACCATTTTATTTTTATCAACAAAGAAACAAAGGATTTAGATCTTACAGGAGGTCAATTTCCCTGTTTAATAGCGATTTCACATAAACCTGGAACCACTCAGGATTACATTGCAAACAAACACCAGATAGATAAGGGATCAATCGCACGTGCCGTGAAAAAATTGGAGGACAACGAATTTGTACACCGCATTCCCGACCCAAAAAATCGCCGTAAATACCTCCTTTTCCTAACAAAAAAGGGAGAAAACCTCATACCTCAAATCAGAAGTATCGAAGAAAAATGGGAAAAAATGGTGTGTGAAGGGCTAAAAGAAGATGAAAAAGATAATTTAATGGAATTTCTGACTTTACTTGCTGAAAATAGTATAGAAAAAATTAAAAAGCAAGATTAACATTTAAAAATCCCAGATAATATTAAAAAACCTTAAAATTAATCGTAGTTATTCTTTGGTGAAGTATAATGCAAAAAGAACAATCACAAACAAATAAAAATTCTCCGCCAGGAGATGACAAAACTGATGGAGTCTCCATGATTATGGGAGACCCAAAAAAGGCAATAATAAAACTTTCAGGACCGATGATCGTTTCAATGATCCTCATGACCCTTTACAACCTGGTCAATGCAGTTTGGGTTGCAGGTCTTGGTGGAGATGCCCTTGCAGCAGTGGGATTTGTAACACCACTATTCATGGTACTCATTGGACTCAGCAACGGCCTGGGTGCAGGTGCAGCATCTGCAATAGCACGTTACATAGGTGCAGATAATAAAAAATGTGCAAATAACGCTGCAATGCATACACTGATCATTACAATAGCTATTTCCATTGTTCTGACTGTGCTGCTGCTTGTGTTCCTAAAACCAATACTTGTACTTCTAGGTGCAGGAAGCACCATAGACCTTGCAGTTCAGTTCGGACAGGTCACCTTCGGGGGAACCATCCTCATGCTCTTTACAGGTGCAGTTTACGGAGTTCTCCGTGCAGAGGGAGATGCTAAAAGGACCATGTATGCGATGGCAGCATCATCAGTCCTGAACATGATCCTTGATCCCATACTTATCTACTGGGCAGGATTGGGTATTTCAGGAGCTGCATGGGGTACAGTTATATCCATGGCCTTCGTTGCCATTGTCATGCTCTACTGGTTCTTCGTGAAGAAAGACACCTATGTTTCATTCTCGTTTAAGGACTTCGTACCGGATCGGAAGGTGAGCAAAAACATTTTAGGTGTTGGTCTGCCTGCAAGTGCCGAGTTCTTTGTGATGTCAGTACTTGCAGGTGTTCTTAATGGTATTCTGGTCATGGTTGCAGGAACAGATGCAGTTGCAGTGTATTCTGCAGGATGGAGGGTTGTGATGATGGCCACCATGCCAATAATAGCTGTGGGGACTGCTGTGATCACAGTTGCAGGTGTATCCTATGGATCTAGAAGATACGAAAACATTTCCATAACACACAAGTACTCTATAAAGGTGGGGCTCATCATCGCAGCCATCACAAGCGTTTTAACCTTCATATTCGCACCTTACATTGCCATGATATTTGCCTACACTCCACAGAGTGCACCGCTGGCACCTACCATTGCTGCGTTCCTTCAGGTGATGTGTTTCTTCTACATCTTCATGCCACCGGGAGTGATGTCCGGCTCAGTCTTCCAGGGTGTTGGTAAGGGAATGAGCTCCCTCACACTGACCTTACTCAGGAACCTGGCTTTCATTGTTGTGTTTGCATACCTACTGGCAATACCTCTGGGTCTGGGACAACAGGGAGTATGGTGGGGAATCGTTGCCGGAGATATTGTAGGAAGTGTGGTGGCCTACACATGGGCACACACTTACATCAACAGGTTAAGGGGAAACCCAACCCAAAAATAACCTTTAAGAAGTTGTGGATTTCAAGAGATGTTCTTTTATCCACCATATTTTTTTGCAATTAAATTCTGAATGAACAAGAATCAGATAATTCATTTTTTAAATTTTAGAATAAAAATTAGATTAAAAAAGGGCATTAGTAATTAAAAGGTGATATTAACTATTAAAACAACGATTATTCTATTAATTAACAAGAATTGTTAGAAAAATTATTTTTACTTCTGAATTTTTCATTGCATGAAACTGTAAATAAACATTTTTTTTTAAGTCCTAAATGAAATAGTTCCATTAATTCTACTTTTTAACCCTCTTATAAACAGAATCACTTGCCCTTACCTTATCCACAACAGAAATCGCCACATTCTGGCCTTTAAATCCTTTTTGAATGTTTTCACCGTTTATCTGTATGGACTCAACCCTCTGAATAAGGGATCCAGTTGTTGGTCCCTGGATCATAACTTCATCACCCACTTCAAGGTCATTCCAGAGTCTTATTTCTGCTGCAGAAACCCTGCTGTAGTAGTTCACAACCTCACCAACATCCTGCTTTATATGGGTTGATTCATTGCATCCACTGATTTTATAGGGTTTTCTGAGGTAAAATCCTGTGTCAAACCCCCTGTTGAAAACCTTACGAAGATCTGACATCCATCCATCAACTCGTTCCTTTTTGTTGATATCCCATGAACCACTGGTGTAAATATTAATTGCTTCCCTGTAAACCTTTGTAACTGTTGCAACGTAATCTGCAGGTCTTGCACGGCCCTCTATCTTAAAAGCATCAATTCCAGATTCTATAAGTTCTGGAATGTGTTCAACCATACAAAGGTCATGTGGACTTAAAATATGAGTTGTATCAGAAACTGATCCCCTTGACACATTCATTGAAATCTCTTCACCATCTCCAGACAAGAGTTTCCATTCCTTTCTGCAGGGCTGGAGACATTCTCCACAATTAGCACTCTTATCGTAGAGATGTGAACTTAAAAAGCACCTTCCAGACACTGCCATGCACATGGCTCCATGTACAAATGTTTCAATTTCCATCTCTGTTCTGGATTTGATCAGTTTGATGTCATCAAGTGACAGTTCCCTTGAGAGGATGGCACGTTCCACTCCGAGTTCTTCAAGGATCTTCAATGATTCTGTGTTGGACAGGTTGGCCTGAACACTCATGTGAACTGGAACACCCTGTTCACGTGCAACCTTCAGTGCCCCCAGATCTGAAACTATCACTGCATCAGCACCAGAATCCCTGATAAGGGGCATTACATTTTTAAGATGTTCTATTTCTTCTTCCTTCATTATGGTGTTGGTGCAGATGTACAACTTCACATCAGATTCATGACATGTGTCTGCAGCCCTTTTAAGGTCTTCAAGTTTGAAGTTTGCAGCATGGGCCCGCATGTTGCAGCCTTCCATACCTATATAAACTGAATTTGCACCATTTTTAAGTGCAGAGTTCAGTGCTGCAAAATCCCTTGCTGGAGAGAGAAGTTCTACCATTTTAATCACCGTACATTATACAATTATCATCTAACTATGTAGATCCAGTTTTATAAATCTAATTTTGAATACATCAGTTTTAAATTCAATTTAAAAAAAGAATAAAAAATGTAAATTAAAAAAAAATAACGATTAAAAATCCGATTTAACGTTTTTATGAATTTTTTTATGAGCTAAATTCTAAAAAAATCTTTTCAGCACCTGTCAGCCTCATATTCTTCAATATTTTCAGGTAAAGTTGTTGGATATTCTCCTGTAAGACATCCCATGCAGAGTTCATCTCTTTCAAGACCTATACATTCCACAAGGGATTTTTTATCAAGGTATCCCAAAGAATCCACGCCCAGAATCTGTCTTATCTCTTCAACTTCCTTGTCAGATGCTATTAACTCTTTTTTGGTCGCCATTGCTATTCCATAGTAACATGGAGAAGTTATTGGTGGACAACCCACCCTTAGATGTATTTCCTTAACCCCTGCATCTCTCAGAACCTTTACAAGGGATTTTGATGTTGTTCCACGAACCACACTGTCATCAACAAGTACTATGCTCTTACCTTCAAGCTCGGATTTTATAGGGTTCATTTTAAGCCTCACAGAGGTTTCACGTTCCTCCTGTGTTGGCATGATGAAGGTTCGTCCTATGTAACGGTTCTTTATAAGTCCTTCACCGTATTGTAATCCTGATTCCCTTGAATAACCTATTGCTGCTGTTATTGCTGAGTCTGGTACTGGCATTACAACATCAGCATCAACTGGGAATTGTTTTGCAAGGGCTTTTCCAATGTTCAAACGAACATTGTAAACTGATCTACCGTCCAGAATACTGTCAGGACGGGCAAAATAAACATATTCAAACATACAGTGAGCACGAGGCATCTTCTTGTCTTCAAAGATTTTGTAATGTTTTATTTCATCGTTTATAACAAGAATCTCACCAGGCTCTATGTCCTGAACATATTCCGCCCCTACAACATCAAAAGCAACAGTTTCAGATGCCACAATGGTAACATCACCAAGTTTTCCCATGGAAAGTGGTTTTATTCCTATGGGGTCACGTACAACAATAAGATCATCATTTACAAGTATAACAATAGAATAAGAACCAATCAACCGCTTTGAAACGTTCTGAACAGATTCAACCATGTTCCCTGTCTTAGAGTATTCCACTGAAAGAAGCTGGAATAGTACTTCTGAATCTGTTGTTGAATTGAATTTATGGCCGAGAAGCTGTAATTCCTTCCTCAGTTCCATTGAATTAATTATATCCCCATTGTGGGCTATTGCAATGGTTCCAGATTCGAATTCACTGAAGAATGGCTGTGAATTTTCAAGTTTTGATTTTCCAGTTGTTGAATACCTCACATGACCTATGCCCACGTTACCGTCGAGCCCGTCCATGTTTCCATTATTAAAAACGTCACAAACAAGACCCATTCCCCTGAACGTGCTCATTTCCTGGCCGTCATGGGTGGATATCCCCGCAGACTCCTGTCCTCTATGCTGCAGAGAATACAATCCGTAATATATGTATCTTGAGACGTTATCGGATTTTTTATTAGAGTAAGCTCCTACAATACCACATTTATCCCGCAATTCAAATTCTCCCTGATATTATACAGATAAAAACCCGTTCAAAATTAGTTAAACACACAAAATTTATTGTTTGAGTAGGTTGGGACTGAATTTTTCATCATCAAACTCTTCCTTTAAATCATCTATTTTAGAATCATAAAAAATTAGAACAGTTCTGATTATCTTTAACCAGCCTGCGGCATCCTCTTTTGAGGGTGCTACAATGTAACCTTGACCTACAATGATTTTTTCAGGTTTAAATTCGTTAGATATAAAATAAATTTGTTCTTCATCAATTAATTCTTCATCGAAGGCCTCTTTCCATAGTTCATCCAATGGAAATACTTCGAATAGATCTTTATTCCTGAGTATTTGATACTTGTTCTTTGTATCTGCGTATCTCTGCTTCACGTTTTTAAATTCGTCTTCGCTGATCTTGAGTTTTTCCCTGAACTTCTCCTTTGACTCTGCTATTTCATTGTTTTTAGAAATTAATTCCTGGTTTTCAGCAGTTAAGGCTTTTCTTTCTTCTTTGAGTGCCTTGAGTTTATCTTTGGATTCCCAGAGTTTTTCCTCAATTTCTGTGTACTTCTGTATGTTAGCAATGGATATGAGTCCTGCACGTATTATGGCATTCTTGATCTCGTGCCTTATGATCACGGGATCCATGTACTCCACATCATGGCCAAATGGAAGTTTCATACGTTCAATATGGCCTACTTCCTTTTTAAGACATTTTTGGAACTTATCTGCAAGTTCCCTGCCTGGTGCATCAACATCCGTTGCAATTAAGAGTATGTCAGCACCCCTGACTGCTTTTTTAGCTATTTCAGGGTTGGTTGTTGGAATTATGGCGGAGATGGTGATGTGGTACTCCGCTCCAAGGGCTATGTTCTGCATTGCCCTGGAAACCTTCTCCACATCAGAGGCACCTTCCACAATTATCCTGACATCTATTGGATTTACAGCATCCATATCTTTTCAACCTACTTATATTTCAGTTAATTTATTTCAGCCTGTAACCTGTGATTTTTTTGTTCTGCCAGTTGTAACTTCGGATCCTCTTGGATTTTCCGAACCCACAGGCTGCGCAGTATTTTTTACGTGCGTGGTATGAGTTTTTACCACAGCGCCTGCATCTGATATGGGTTTTTTTATTACGCTTACCAAATGATGGTGTTCCTTTCATTTATTCAATCCTCCAATAAAATTGCAATTTAAAAAATTTTTAGTTTAGATCAGAAATTAGATCAGAATAGTATAAGTTGTAGGTTACTTATTCTATCCTGGTGATATATAAACTATGTTGTCGCCCCTTATGAGAACGACTCCTAACCTTCGTGAGGACTCGCCGCCTTCTAATTCTTCAGCGTCATTCAAGACTAAGTTCATATGCATGTCAAAACTGTTGAGAACTCCTCTAAATTCTCTTCCACCTTTGAGTTTAATGAGTACCTGGGAGTTTAATGATTTACCTAACACATCAAGTGGTCTTGATGTATTCAAATTCTTCTGTGCATTCACAATATCACCTTTCCTATAACTTCAATGTTTGTTTGATTTATATTTAAATGTATGCGTTGTTAATATAATGTAGTATAAAAGTTTTAATTGGAGTTTATTTAGGAAATAATATTTGTCATCAAAGCTTATATATGAATAAGGTGTGTTTTAAATTGAAGATCAGAAAAAGGTACTATCTTAAAAAGAAAAAACTTAAAGAAGTTCAGGAAAAACTCGGTGTATACTCAGAATTAATAGGTTCCAAGAGTAAGGTTGAAATTATTGAAACCGACCTTCCAGACATCCTACTTGTTGATGGGGAGCCCCTCGTGATGATGCTGGACGGTGCGCCACTTCCAACCATTAAGGGTGCCCTTAAAATGGACATCACATCCAGTTACGTTGTTGTTGATATGGGTGCTGTTAAATTCGTTGCAAAGGGTGCAGATATAATGTCACCGGGTATAGTGGATGCAGACCCATCAATAGAAGAGGGTGATCTCGTTGTTATCCTTGAGGAAACCCATAAAAAGCCACTTGCAGTTGGCAGAAGCTTAATATCAGGACCTGAAATGGTTGAAAACAGTGAAGGAAAAGCTGTGAAAAGCCTTCACTACGTTGGGGATGAGATATGGAATCTGGAAATATAAGGTTCAAAGTTGAAGGACACATCTAAAATTAAAGGATTAATTTTAGAATTAATCCTTAATTTATATCCTTTAACAAAATCTTTTTGAATATTTAACGAATTTTAAAGTTACAAAAGTTAAAGCTAATGATTTTGAAGGTGTTTCAATGGTAAAACTCAGATACTCATCAGGAAATGTTATCTCACCAGATGTTCATGGTATTGGTGTGCTTGCAGTTGGATCGCACAGGGAGAACCATGGTGCTGCCCTGCCAATTGATACCGATTCAAAGGTCGCTGCATATATTGCACTTCAGGCATCATTAAAAACTGGGGCAACCTTTTTAGGCATACTTTACGCTGCCACAGAATATGATTACGTGAAGCACGGTGATCATCTGCCTGTGGATGAACTCGTTGAAGGGGAGCTGAAACCAACACTGAGATCTGCAAAGAAATGTTTAGGTCTCAGGAAAGTGGTTCTTGTAAATGGCCACGGTGGCAACGTACCCATAAAAGATTACACCGAGGATCTTGAAGGGGATCTGGACCTTGAACTCATTTTCAACAACAGTATCGTTGAGATGGAGGGTCCACATGCAGGGACTGGGGAACTGTCAATGGCAGCATTTCTTGGTTTTTTAGATGAATCAAAACTTGATGAACACTGTAATTTTGATAAGTACCCTGAAGTGGGAATGGTGGGATTACATGAGGCCCGCAAAGCTGAAGAGGGCATTGACGCTGGGGCAGTGGAAGTTGAGAAAGTTGGGGTTTGTGTTGACAGGGAACTGGGCATGAAACTCCTTGATGATGCTGTTTCGAGTGTTGTTGTGGACATTAAGAGTAGTCTATCCAATTTAAAATGATTTTTTTCGACATGCTTCATTAACATAATCAATGGTAGATCCACTGAAACCCTATTTTTTTTATAATTTTTTATTTTAAAGAGTTTTAAGAAATTTTTATGAAAAAGAAGGGTGAATAAAAAAAATATATTAATTCCCTAATGAAAATGAAGATCAAAGGGGGCTTTCAAATTAAAAATCGTCAAAAGGGTTTTTTTAGTAGGAATATTGATCATATGCCTTGTTCTGGCCGTTTAATATATTTAAAATCAGATAAAAATACAAGTACCCCCATCTAAAAAATCCATGGTTATAAAACATTTTCTAAAGATGGAATTTCATTCAAGTATCCTGAAAACTGGAATGATTATACAAAAGAAACCAGTACTGAAGGTTGTATAGTTTCTGTAGGAGATCTTGAATCCAAATTTATTGGAAAGATACCCTCTTCATTATTCGCATTAACTGGAACAAAAACTACTGCGGAAAACGAAGATATCCTAGCAAAAAGGACTGTTCAAGATTTCTTAAACAACACTCGAAATCTCCAGGTTATCCAGGATATCATCTAAACACAACACCAGTTAGAGAATTTAGATTAAGTGGTTCAAAGGCCTATGAGATTAAGTTGACCATGCGCAACGATGCCAATACTGATTACGGTACTGAATACACTCACCTAGTTTCATTTGAAAAAGATGGTGTTGTGTACGTTATGATGTGCACAGCAATGGATCCCATGATTGGAGAGTCTGATAAAAACTTTGACATTATAATCAACAGTTTTCAGGTTAATTCCTAGGATCAAATTTTTTTTATTTTAAATTATCATATTACAAGAAATAATAATTGAAGAAATAATAATTGAAGAAATAATAATTGAAGAAATAATAATTGAGGAAATAATAATTGAGGAAATAATAATTGAGGAAATAATAATTGAGGAAAACATTAGTCCAACGGATCGTTACAAACCATGATTAACCACTCTCAATCTGTTTAATCAACCTTGAACATTCCCTAACAACATCTTTTTTATCGAAAGCCCCTGCAATTCTTCTGATGGCTTCAATCATTCTTATAACTGCATCAAGCCAGCTGAAAATGTCCCCTGCATATGCCTGGATTCCGTAGTTTCGCATCATCTTCTTGCTTATGTTTGCAGGGTCCTGTTTCATCATACGCTGCTTGAGTATTCTGCGGGAGAGTTCCATCTGGAAACAGTCACAGAATGGCCTATCCTTACATTTGCATGATAAAAATTCTATCTGAAGGTTTATGAGTGTTTCCTGAATGTTGGGTTCAAGTTTGGAGATTGCATCCCCTGATGAGAGTATGTCCAGTGTTGAATCTGCAAAGAGACGTGTGGACATGTTTATTTTAAGAACCTTGGATAATCTCTGACTTATCCTGTTTGAGAGGTATGCACTTTCAAAAGGCTCCAGAAACACTGCTATGTCAAGGGGTTTAACCTTCTTACCATGTATCCTCTTTCTGATGTAATCTGCATCATCATGATTCAGGAAGGATGTGGAAACTGCCCTTCCATAACGCGTTGGAAGCAGTTTTTCCTCTCCATTTTTGTTTTTAACTTCCCTTATGAATTTATGGTGTATCAGAGTGTTGTAGGTTTCATCAAAGCCCAGCGGAAGTTCTTCTTCCATGTAAGCTGCTTCCATTCCCTCAAGATCATCAACACGGCCTGCACAAACATCTGCAAGGAACTGTTCCACAACATCATCCTCGGAGTAGGTCACATCTATGCGTTCCACATCACTTTCAAGGAGGGCTACAGCCATCATATCCTCAGACTGGTCATCGTAGCTGCGCCCTACTTCAGGTATAAGGTAAACCCTTCCAATATCATGGTAGGATGGTCTTCCTGCCCTTCCAAGCATCTGTGAAAACTCGTTGGGTGTGAGCCATTTGTTTCCCATGGTCAGGGTTTCAAAGATAACCTGGGACGCTGGGAAATCAACCCCTGCAGCCAGTGCAGCTGTTGTAACCACCGCTGAAATTTTCTGCTTTAAAAACTCCTTTTCTATCCTGCTCTTCTTGGAATATGATAATCCTGCATGGTACGCTTCAGCGTTAACACCCCTTTTTGAGAGGTAATCTGCTATTGAATGTGTTTTCCTACGTGAATTGGTGAATATGATGGTCTGACCTTTAAAACCCTTCTTTGAAACGTTTTTATATTCGTTTCGTGACAGACGTGCCATTATGTCTTCTTTATCGTACTCTGACTTTGCAAATACAAGGTGGCGTTCCAGGGGAACTGGACGGTTTTTGTACTCCACCATCTTCATTCCAAATTCATTTGCTATTTCCTCAGAGTTCTGGACAGTTGCAGAAAGCCCGATTATCTGAAGATCAGGAAAGAGTGCCTTCAAACGTTTTATAAGGCCGTTTAAGCGTGGACCTCGTTCTTCATCGTCCAGCATGTGTATTTCATCCACAACCACAGTTCCAAGGTCTCCCAGTGTATGTGCCTTTCCAGCACGCAGAAGATAGTCCAAACCCTCATATGTTCCAACCACAATATCGGAAGCCTCAACATCATCATCAACTATTGAAAGCTCACCTTTAGCCTTTATTCGACTCATTCCAACTCTTATTGATACATCTAATCCCATTTTATTGTATTTTTTCTTGAAATCCCTGTACTTCTGGTTTGCAAGGGCCACAAGTGGTGTTAAGAACATGAATTTCTTCCCATTCAATGTTCTGGGTATTCCTGCAAGTTCTCCTATGAGGGTTTTACCGCTTGCAGTTGCGGACACAACTAAGAGATTCTCCCCCTCAAGAAGTCCGTTCTGAACTGCCAGGGTCTGAACTGGGAGTAAATGTTTGCCGTGTGACTTTAAAACCCTTTTAAATTCATTTGGAAGTTTCAGTTCATCCATGGACATCTTTGGAATGCCATCATCACTTCCCCTCTTTATTCTATCGTAGAGGGTGAGATCAGGGTTTTTCACAGGGTTGAAGTTGGGGTTTAGAACGCTCAGAACCTTGTTAAGGTCCCCAGTCTTTTCAAGCATTCTCTGGAAGTTTCTGAAGGTGCTCATGTCAAAACCCCTGGCTTTCAACTCCCTTTTTATCTCCTCCTCAGCACACAACTTGCAGATGTACTCATTGTGGTAGATGTAGGAGGATTCTTTTCTTAGAAGCGTTATGTATCCTTCAAAGGTGCAGTGTCTGCACATTCTGGTTCTCTTAAATGGTATGTTTAAGGATTCTAGCATTTCCTCTGTTTCTTCATCCTTCCCTATGATGTAGACGTTCTGTTTCCTGAGGATCTTGATAGCCTCGCTTGGAGGGAACAGGTTCTCAGTTTCAGGGTCCTTTTTAACTATGAACTTCTGCGGCCTTACCTGGTCTCCATTTCTTCCCAGTTTAAGATATCCATAGAAGATAGGTTGTCTCCTACTGTTAACAGCACCCTTAGCACTGCCTATTGGAAATAGTTCCAGAATCTTCTTATTTTTTCTTAAAATTATCATTTAAATCTTTTGAATCCTTTCATAATAAAAAAAATCATCAATATTCTTATGTTTTATAGTTTTTAAATAAATTGCAGCAGTTCAAATCTAAAATTATTAAATTTCTTTCTTAAATAAAAAATTTTTATGATAAAAAAAGTGAGAAGAAAAAAATGAAAATTGAGTTTAAAGTCCCTCTTCCTCTTTCTTTCTCTTCTCTAACAGTTCTATTCCCTGTTCCTTGAGTTTGAACTTCTGGATCTTACCACTGTGGGTTAAGGGAAATTCATCAACGATAAAAACATACTTTGGAACTTTGTAACGTGCTATTTCCTTCATGGAGTAGTCCCTGACATCCTCTTCTGTTATGTCAGCCCCCTCTTCAGGTATGACGAATGCTCCAACTATTTCACCGTACTTCTCATTGGGTATTCCTACAACCTGCACGTCCCTGATTTCAGGCATGGTGTAAAGGAACTCCTCGATCTCACGGGGGTAGATGTTCTCCCCACCACGAATTATCATATCCTTTATCCTTCCAACTATGGTGTAATAACCGTTTTCATCCTCAGTTGCAATATCTCCACTGTGAAGCCATCCCTCTGCATCTATAACTTCCCTGGTTTTTTCAGGCATTTTATAGTAGCCCTTCATTACGTTGTAGCCTCTGCAGCAGATCTCTCCAGGTTCACCCACCTCAACAGTTTCTCCAGTTTCCATGTCCACGATCTTAACTTCACAGTTCTCCATCTTCCGACCTACAGTGGTGACTCTAAGTTCCACTGGATCATCTATACTGGTCTGGGTGAATCCAGGGGAAGCTTCAGTTAAACCGTAAACACTTGTGATACCTGTCATGTGCATGTCCTTTATAACCTTCTTCATTGCCTCAACTGGGCAGAGTGATCCTGCCATTATACCTGTTCTGAGGCTTGTAAGATCAAACATGTCAAACATCGGATGTGTGTACTCTGCTATGAACATGGTGGGAACACCGTAAAGTGCTGTACATCTTTCTTTATGAACCGCTGCAAGTGCTAGGAGGGGATCGAATACTTCAAGCATTACAAGTGTTCCTCCGTGTGTTAAAAGTGCCATAACACCTAGGACTATTCCAAAACAGTGAAACAATGGCACTGGTAGGCAGAGTCTCTCCTCTTCTGTGAAGTTCTGTCTGTCACCTATGTAAAATCCGTTGTTTAAGATGTTCCTGTGGGTGAGCATGACTCCCTTAGGGAAACCAGTTGTTCCTGAGGTGTACTGCATGTTAACAACATCGTTGTTTGTAACACTGCTTTTAACCCTCTCAAATTCTTCTTCAGAGCCGTGTTTCCCTAGAAGCATTAATTCATGGGTGTTGTACATTCCCCTGTGTTTTTCAGGGCCTATATATATGACGTTTTCAAGGTAGGGGAAGTCTTTGCTTTTGAGTTTACCCCTCTCCTGGGTTTTGAGTTCCGGTACAAGTTCGTAGATGATGTTCAGATAATCCACATCCCTGAATCCTTCTATGAGAGCTAGAGCTTTCATATCAGATTGTTCAAGTATGTATGCAAGCTCATGGCCTTTGTAGGCAGTGTTAACTGTTACGAGAACTGCACCTATCTTGGCAGTTGCAAACATGAATGTGAGCCAGTCCGGCACGTTTAATGCCCATATACCCACATGATCACCTTTTCCAATACCTATGGACAATAAGCCCTTTGCAAGTAGGTTAACTCTTTCATCAAATTCTTTGTAGGTAAATCTGAGGTCCCTGTCGGGATAAACTATAAAATCTCTTTCAGGACTTTTTTCAACTTGTTTTTCAAAGAACTTGCCTAGGGTATCTTCTGTAAAAAGCATGTACAACCACCGGTTTTTGATTTTATGTCAGTTATGGATATTGTATTTAGTAACACAGTAAATATTATTTATTGTCCATTAAAGCCATTTCCTGACCGTTTGAGGATTCAATTTCAGTTTCAGGTAACATATGCTCTGCAAGCTGTGTTCTGATGGAATCTGGTATTGGAACAGAGGTTTCATTGACGAAGTCGTAATGAACAACCACTGCATTTCCCTTAACCTTGATCCTGCCTTCCTGCCATGCTTCATGGCGTAGTGTGAAGGATGTGTTTCCAATTTTTACCACGTAGGTTCGCAGTTCCACGTCTTTCTCAAAGTACATCTGGCATAGGAAGTCGAAGTCTGTTCTGACCATTATGAGCTTCCAGTTTTCGTAGCTGAGGTCAAGATCTGGTGTGAACATTCTGAATATGGGGTTTCTTGCCTGTTCAAACCATACAGCAAGAACAGTGTTGTTAACATGACGAAGTCCATCTATATCTCCGAATCTTGGTGTTACCGTTGTTTTAAACATTTTAATTCATCTCTAATTATCTATTTTTTTATATAATTCTAGGATTTTGAATTTTTGAGGAAAACCATATCATTTCGGATATATTAGTTATAATTTCCTGTTATTCTTCTAAATCCCCTTTTAAATTATTGTTTTTTTTGAATTTTTTAATATTATGATCATGCACTTGGTATGATCTAGATCTAAATCCAGAATTTAAATTATAATCTGGATTGGTTCTAATTTGGATTTCATTGAATAAAAAAAATATTGAAATGTATTTTATTAATGCATCCATTATCTCTTCATGATTTTGAAGCCCTAAAACGGTGTGTAAACAACTGCAAGTATCTTTGCATCGTCACCATTGGCATGGAGATCATGGGGTACAATTGAATCGTAGTAAATACTGTCCCCTTCACCGACCACATAACTCTCCTGGCCGTAAAGAACCTCTATTTCCCCACTCATCACGTATATGAATTCTTCTCCCTCGTGGGATGCTAATTCATATTCCCCTGTTTTAGGAGGATGTACATCTATTATGAAGGGTTCCATGTGCCTGTCACTTTTACCGTAGGCTAAGGAATAGAAATCAAGGACACTTTCGTCAAGACTCGTATTTTTACCTGAAAAATGGGTCACACTCTTTGAACTTCCTGCTTTAACTACAAAGGGACCTGTTTGAGGTGCATCATCCATGAATGTGCCCAAGCGGACACCAAGAGCCCTTGCAATATTGAGTAGTGGAGTTAATGAGGGTAAACTTGCTCCGTTTTCAAGTTTTTCAATGAGTTCTACACTGCTCTGACTTGCCTCTGCAAGTTCCTCACAGGACATTTCTCTGCCCTCTCTTAACTGACGAATTTTTTCCCCAACTTTGTTCTCATCTGCCATTGCAAATCACCTTTAATTAAAAATATGAAATTTATTGTTGTTAAAATGGATTATAAAGTTTTATAAAACCTTTTTAAGTTTATTTAATCATTTTTATTAGTATCCCAATCTATTGTTATTTTTAGATTTAGTAATTTAATTTTTAACCATTTAAAGTGATGTTAAACAAATAAATCTCTTTATTTTCTACTTATTTTTAAGTGTTTAACTGCACTTCACTGGTCTTAGGACCTTTTCAAACTGTGTTTGAAGTTAAAACACTTAAAAAAAGATATTATAAGTTTTTTAGTTTTTTTAAGATTTTAAACTGAAAATCACTCTTTTATCAAAAAATGGTATGATCCTGATTTAGATGGACGTGTTGTTGGTTTTGACAGTTGTGTTCGTTACATTGGATACTGTTGTGTTGTTCGTTACATTTAAAACCATTTTTTGAATGTAAGCTGGTTTAAATGAAGAATCTCCAATGGTTGATATTTGTTCTGAACCTGTTAAATTAAGATCAGGCATAATACTTGCAACATCAACATCATTTCCAAAACCTACAACATTTACCAATGAGCCAAATCCATAGGCAAACAATGCCACCATCAAAATTATAAAAACTGCCCCAGATTTCTTTGGATTCATTTAAACCTACCTAAACAATTAATTGAAAGATGTTATTTTTTTAAAAGTTTTTTTATTATATTTAAAGGTTTGAATATAATATTATCATTGAATCTATATCTTTTTTATCTTTGTTATGGCTTTAAATTATTATAATTTTTATATGCTTCCCAACATTTAAATGTAACACAAGGGGCTGTTTTCTGAATGGGAGATCTAATGTGGAGATCTGAATAAAAAAAAAGTTTGAATTAAAAACCAAAAAAAATGGATTCATAACTTCGATCTATTTAGGGTACATTAAAAAACCGTGCAGATACCAAATCAAATATTTTCCATTTTCTTATTCAACTGTAACACATTTTGCCAAATTTTTTGGTTTATCCGGGTCTATTCCTCTTTCAACACTTATGTGATAGGATAAAAGCTGTAATGGAACAACGTAGACTAATGGAGACAATAATTCATTTAAATCCCCAGAAAACTCTATCATTTCATGTGCTTCTGACTTTAAAACCTCGTCATCAGATGATCCAAGGGCTATGACACTTGCACCTCTTGCTTTTACTTCCTGAAGGTTTCCAAGGGTTTTATCATGACTTCCACCTGGAGGTACAACTGCAACAACAGGTACATCATCATCTATCAATGCAAGTGGTCCATGTTTGAGTTCGCCTGCAGCATAACCTTCTCCATGTATGTATGTTATTTCTTTGAGTTTTAAAGCTCCTTCCATTGCAGTTGGATATGAATAACCCCTTCCTATGAAGAAGAAATCTTCTGCATCCTTGTATTTTTTTGCTATTTCCATTATCTGATCTTCCAGTGCCAGTGCCAGTTTCATGTAGTCAGGCACTCTCTGAATGTCCTTTAAAAGTTTTTCATCCTGGGCCATAGACAGTGCAAGGAGATATATACATGTGAGTTGACTTACGTAGGTTTTTGTTGCTGCAACACCAATTTCTGGCCCTGCTCTTGTGTATATAACATGATCAGCTTCTCTTGTGGCTGTGCTTCCAAGTACATTTACAATTGCAAGGGTTTGAGCAGTTTCATTGGCCATTCTCAGGGCTCTTAATGTGTCTGCAGTTTCACCGGACTGGCTTATGAATACTGCAAGGGTTTTCTCATCCAGGGCCCCTGCAGAAAATTCAAATTCTGATGCAAGCACCACATCTGTTGGAATGCCCACAATACCTTCAAATAGATATTTTCCAACGAGTGAAGCATGGTAGGATGTTCCACATGCAACGAAACATATCCTGTTGAACTTTGGAAAGGTATCAACCATTTCTTTTATGTCCTTGAGTTCCATCAGGGTTTTTTTAACGGCTTCAGGCTGTTCATGAATTTCCTTAAGCATGAAATGATCGTAACCACCCTTCTCAGCCATATCTGGCGTCCAATCTACTACATTAATCTCCTTTTCAATTGGGTTGCCATTTATGTCCTTTACAGTTATACCCTCATTTGTTAAAAGGACCATCTCATTATCGTTGAGATACATGACTTTGTTGGTGTGTTTGAGTATTGCAGGTGCATCTGAAGCCAGGAAATACTCATCTTCACCTTTACCCACGATCAATGGACTTTCTTTCCGGACCCCTACGATTTTATCAGGTTCATCCATTGATATAACAGCTATTGCATAGGATCCTTGGATATTCTGGGTTGTAAGGCGTGTTGCTTCCTCTAAATCAGAACCCTCGTTCATATATTTTTCAATGAGATGAGGAATCACTTCTGTGTCTGTCTCTGATTTGAATTTGTGTCCTTCCCTTTGAAGCTGGTCTTTAAGTTCCCTGTAATTCTCTATTATTCCATTGTGAACCACAGCTATCCTGTTTTTGCAGTCTGTGTGTGGGTGGGCGTTTTCCTTTGTTGGAAGGCCATGGGTTGCCCATCTAACATGGGCGATTCCCATTTTTCCAGGAAGGTCTGTTAATTCAAGTTTTTTCTGGACATCATCTATTTTGCCATCATCCTTCTTGATTTCAATGTCCGGGGATGAAGTTGCTATGCCCACTGAGTCGTAACCCCTGTATTCCAACCTTTTAACGCAGGATAAAAGTACTGGGGCCGCATCTTTATCCTTTAGTATACATGCTACAATTCCACACATTTATTTCACCAGTAGGTATTTTTAAATGAAACCCCATCATATATCTTTAAATGAGTTATTATTACTGTTCTACTGTTATTTATAAGATATTTGCAATTTATATTTATAATGTTAGTAATTAGATTTTTATGGGGTTTATTAACCTTGAATTTAATTGAATTTATTCATTAAAATCTTTAGGGATTAGTTATTAGGGATTATGTTCATTTTTAATGAATTTAATGAAATTTTATTTGATGAATTTTTATAATCACGTGTTTATTAAGCACCTGATAATCATCTGATTATAACCTCTTAAATATAATTTATAATAGAAAGTACAATATCTCTAATTGTAATTTATAGGTATATATACATTTGATAAAATAATTATACAAAAAACAAAGAATGGAGTTACCATGAACACGAAGGTTGGAAATCTCATATATAAGGGTAAAGCAAAGGATGTTTATGAAACTGAAGACAACCAAAATGTTATAGTCAAATTCAGAGATGATATAACTGCTGGAGATGGTGCAAAAAAGGAAAGTCTCAGTAAAAAAGGTTTTTACAATTCTATAATATCTTCCAAGTTCTTTGAGGTCCTTGAGGAAGCTGGAGTTAAAACCCAGTACATCAAGCTTCTGGAACCAGGTTACATGCTTTCAAAAAAGCTGGATATGATCCCCCTTGAGGTCATAACAAGGAACCTGGCTGCAGGAAGCCTGCTTAAAAGGTTCCCATTTGAAGAAAAACAGGAATTTGAACCACCAATAATCCAAATGGACTACAAGAATGATGAGTTCCACGATCCCATGCTCAACGATGATATCATAATTGCCCTTGGACTTGCAACTGCAGATGACCTTGAAACCATCAGGGAAATCACCCTTAGAATAAACAGCATCATAAAGAACTTCTTGAAGGATAGGGGAATTCTTTTCCCGGATTTCAAAATTGAATTCGGACGTGATGCCGAGGGGAACATAGTTCTGGGTGATGAGATAAGTCCTGACACATGCAGGTTCTGGGATATGGAAACATGGGATGTTCTGGACAAGGATTTATTCAGAAAAGGTGAATCTGGAGTTATGGATGCTTACATAACTGTTGCATCCCGTATACTGAATGATGAGGATAAAGAGAAGTGGAATCTGGATATTTAACCAGATCCTGTACTTCTTATTGATTGAGAGGATTGATCATATGAAATACAACGCAGAGGTTAAAATAAGTCTTAAAAAGGGTATGTTGAACCCTGAAGCTGCTACAATTCAAAGAGCTCTTGCTCTTCTGGATTACAAGGTTGAAAACACAGACACCATTGAAATAATAAAATTTTCAATTGAAGGTGAAGATGAGGAAACTGCACATAAAAATATAGATGAAATGTGCCAGAGACTTCTCTGTAATCCTGTGATCCATGACTACGAAATAACAATAACTCCAGAAAATGGATAAAAGGAGAATGAAAGATGAAAGTAGGGATTATAAGGTTCCCCGGTTCAAACTGTGATAGGGATGTTTTTCATGCCCTGGAACTTGCAGGTGCGCAGCCTGAATATATCTGGTGGAATCAGAGAGACCTTTCAGACTTTGAGGCCATTGTAATACCAGGTGGTTTCTCATATGGAGATTATTTAAGAGCCGGAGCCATAGCAGGCATAACACCTGTTATTGAGGGGATCAAAGAAGCTGTTAAAGATGACAAACCTGTTCTTGGTATATGCAACGGAGCTCAGATACTTGCAGAGGTTGGTCTTGTGCCTGGAGTTTTCACAGTAAACAAGGACTCCAAATTCATATGTGAATGGGCAGATTTGAAGGTTAGAACAACGAGAACTCCATTTACAAGTATGTACAAGAAGGATGAAATTATAAGAATGCCCATAGCCCATGCTGAAGGTCGTTACTACAACGAGGAGATTGAAAAACTCCACGACAACGACCAGATAGTTCTTTCATTTGAATCTGAAAACCCAAACGGTTCAATGGAAGCCATAACTGGGGTTTGTGATGAAGAAGGTCTTGTATGTGCAGTTATGCCCCATCCAGAAAGGGCTTCAGAGATCATTCTTGGATCAGATGATGGATTGAAGTTCTTCAAGGGAATAGTTAACTATTAAAAGTTAAATATTAAAAACAATCGTTGAATATTTTAATGTGTTTAGTTAACGTGTTTAAAATAAATTCTAATTTGAATGCGTTCTTTGAATGCTTTCTAGATTTAGTCGTAATATTCTAATAAAACTCAAAGGTGAATCCATGGTAGTATATTTAGTGGGTGCTGGACCCGGAGATCCTGAACTTATAACAGTCAAAGCTGTAAATGCACTTAAAAAGGCAGATGTTGTTGTTTATGACCGCCTTGCCAACGAAGAAATACTGAAACATGCCGAGGGTGCAGAATTCATTTACGTTGGTAAAAAGGCCGGAGAACACTACAAAACCCAGGAAGAAATTAACCAGATACTGGTTGATGAAGGTAAAAAACATGACGTGGTTGTGAGGCTTAAAGGTGGAGATCCATTTGTTTTCGGACGTGGTGGCGAGGAGATGCTTGCCCTTCTTGGAGAGGGAATTGGAGTGGAATTCGTACCAGGAGTTACCTCTGCCATAGGTGTTCCAACATCCGCAGGACTTCCTGTCACCCACAGAGGAATTGCAACGTCATTCACAATCGTTACAGGGCATGAAGACCCAACCAAATCCAAAAAACAGGTTAAATGGAACTTCAATGCTGACACCATCATAATCCTCATGGGGATTGGCATGCTTGAGGAGAACCTGAAAGAAATCATGAAGTACAAGGATCCTAAAACACCCGTTTGTGTTATTGAGAAAGGAACACTTTCTGATCAGCGTATAATAACTGGAACACTTGAAGATATAACTAAAAATGATATTAAACCACCAGCCCTTGTAATCGTTGGGCACGTGGTGGATGTATTCAAGAAGGCACGATTATGAAGGGTTTGAAAGGTAAGGTAGTTGCACTGACACGGCCTGCCGAAAGGATGCAGGAAGCTGTGGACATACTTGAAGAAAATGGTGTTGTGCCCCTGGTGGCGCCCACACTGGAACTTCAGATATCAAACACAGATTCACTGATCCAACTGTGCAATATGGCCCCTGAACTGGACTGGTTGATATTCACATCACCAACTGGAATCATCTCAGCCTTCAAACACTGCAAAGACCTTAAAAACCGATTGAACAAAGAATGCCGAATAGCAGTTATCGGGCCCAGAACAGCTAAATTTTTAGATGAAAACGGGCTCAATGCAGATATTGTTCCTAAAGATTACACCGCAGAGGGCCTTCTTGAGATTTTTAAGGATATTGATGTTAATGGGAAGAAAATAGGAATTCCCCGTACAATGGCTGCGCGTGATGTGCTTCCTGAGGGCCTTAAAGATATGGGGGCAGATGTTTCTCTTGCAGAGGCCTACAAATCAGGACTCCCCAAGGATAAAACACAGGTCAACCATCTCATTAAAAGCTTAATAACTGGAGAAGTGGACGCTGTAACCTTCACAAGTACCCTGACAGTGAAGAATTTATTCCAACTTGCAGAGGAAACAGGTGCAAAAGAGGATATTGTGAAATCCATGAAAGATGGAGTTAAGGTTGCTGCAATAGGCCCTGTAACAGCTAAACCTCTTGAAGCTGAGAATATTCCTGTTTTAATACCCGAAGAGTACACAGTTGAAGCCATGCTTCAGAAACTGTTTGAAGATATGGTTGAATAGTTTAAAAACTCAGGGCCATTCCATTGGCTATTGAATTTAATTAGAATAAATTGAATGATTTTATAAAATGATTTAAAAGGTGGGTGAAGGTAATGAAAGCAGTTATATGGCCTGTTTACATTGATTCAACAAAAACGAAGGGTGAAGGACGGAGGGTTCCGCGGGATCATGCAGTGAAATCTCCAAAACTCAGGGAGATCTCCAATGCTGCTGCAAAAATTGGTTTGAACCCTGCGATTGAAAAGGGGAAATCATATCCAAAATCATGGTGGGAAGTTTCAGGAAGGGTTTTGGTTGATAAAAACCTGCCAAAAGGGGAAATCCTAATTAGGATAAGTAAAATGATAAAGGCTTCACGAAAGTAATCCCAAAATTATTTACACTCCTTTTTACCAAAACCACCATAATATAATTTTTATTTAAGTTTTTATAGTTCTTATTTTTATAAGGAGTATTTTAATTCCCATAAGATTGGTGAATTAATAGATCAGATTTATATGGATTGATGAGTTTTCTTAAAAGTCTAAAAATCGTTAGATTTATTATTAATTTACACTTACATTATACTAGATACTATGGAGTTCACATCAATGATCAACGCTCAGAGAAATTCAATGGATAGAAGATTTTCAAAGGCTCATGAAATGGTTGAGAATGCAGAGGATATTAAGATATACACCCATATAGACTGTGATGGTGTAACAGCGGGAGCTGTGCTTTCATCAACACTTGATAAGCTTGGGAAGGATCATGAAGTTGAATTTATAAGTCTGGATAAAATGGATGACCTTGAAGTAGAGAATGAACTTACAATTTTCTCTGATCTGGGTTCTGGACAGTGCATGGACAAGTTCTGCACATCAAATTCCAAAACCCTGATTTTAGACCATCACACACCCCTCAGAAAACCGGGAGATAGTGTTGATAATGGTTTTCTTGAAATAAACCCCCATTTCTACAAAATGGATGGATCCTATGAAATTTCAGGGGGAGGTATGACTTACCTCCTTGCTAAAACCTTTGGATTCCATGAGTTAAGTTGGATGGGTGTTTTAAGTGCTGTTGGAGATATGCAGAACAGTTTAACAGGCAAAATGGAGGGTTTAAATCGGGAGATACTTGCAGAAAGTGTTGAACAAAATCTTGTAGAGTCAACGAATGACCTCGCTCTATACGGTAGGCAAACAAGACCACTTTTTATTGCCTTATCATACTTTGGAGATGTGAACCTGCCCATAACCAACAACAAAACTGAATGTCTCTTTTTACTTGAAAATCTGGGTATTCCAACAAAAAATGGTAAAAAGTACAGGACTTTATGTGATCTGAGTACTGAAGAGAAAAGTAAACTGTTTTCAGAGTTAGTTAGAATGCTGAGCAGGGAAGTTCCATCGAAGTACGTAAAATACGTTCCAAAACTGATTTCAGGAGATTCTTACGACTTTTTAAATGAGGAGGAATATTCTCCACTGCGTGATGCAAGTGAGTTTTCAACTTCTGTGAATGCCTGCAGCCGCCATAAAAAGCATGATGTTGCCCTTAGAGTTTTGAAGGGAGATAGAGGTATGGCGCTGGATGATATGGATGATCTTGCACTGGAGCACCGAAGGTACCTTGCCCAGAAGATGAGCTGGGTTCAGGAGGAAGATCGGATCATCTCCATGAGTAATCTGCAGTACTTCAATGGTAGTGAAATAAAGAGCGAAGTTGTGGGAACCATAACTGGGATGATCCTGAGTTATGGGGATTGGAAAAAACCAATAATAGGTTTTACAGAAATTGGAGATGGAAAAGAGGGTTTAAAAGTTTCACTGCGATGTTCACGTCTTCTTGCTTACAACGGAATACACTTCGGTAATTTAATAAGGAAGGTTGCCCAGAAAGTTGGAGGTACTGGAGGGGGGCATTCAGTTGCCTGCGGAGCTTACATACCCCATGGAAGTGCAGATAAATTCCTTGAAATCTTCAATGAAAGTTTAAATGGAATGATTTAAAGAAGTTATAATAATGAAAAAGTTGAGTTTGAATGAATTGAACCTCAAGCTCAATGAATTGAAATTATGTTAAAACTGGTTGGATGAGTAATATGAAGGTGTTCAAGAAAAAGGGAGAATTAACAAGGTTTCAGATACTTGCAGAGATAGCAAGGGGACAACCACATCTTAGGCAAAAGGACATAGCAGAAAAACTTGGAATAACAGTTCAAGCTGTGTCTGAGAACATCAAAAATCTTGTGGATGAGGGATACGTTGAAACCGGGCTTGGCAGTGCCAAGTACAAGATCACGAAGCGTGGTATTGAAAAGGTTAAGGGTGAAGCCTCAAACCTCAAAAAGTATGCAGACAATGTTCTTGAAACTATGAACGCCTACAAATCTGTTTGGCCAGCAATAGCCAGAGAACCAATGAGATCAGGCGATAAAATATGGCTTGAGATGGATAAAGGTACACTCTACGCAACGAAGAAAAAAACCCCAGCTTACGCTGAAGTTTTAAATGACGCGAAAAAAGGAGAAGATGTGGCATTGGTCAGACTTGGAGGTACCATTGAGTTAAAACTTGGAACTGTAACCATAATCAGACTTCCAACCATAAATCAGGGCGGATCAAGATCCTGCAACCTTGAAAGGGTGCTTGAGATATATGATACTGGATTTGACAAGATCGGTGCCATGGGAACAATTTCCAGGGCTGTTGCAGATAAATTAGAAATTGCAATTGATTTTGAATTTGCAACACCCCAAGCCACTGTGGCTGCAGCAAAAAGAGGCCTTAACGTGATGGTTTTTGCAGTTGGAAAAATGACAAAAAGTATAACACGCAGACTCAATTCAGAAGGAATAATTTACACCATAGAAGATGTTTTAAAGGATTGAAATTAATTAAAACCTGAAAAAACTCTTTTTTTTCTAAATCTTTTCATTTCACTTTATTAAAACAACTTGTTCCTTAAATAGGAATTCTATCCTTTTTTTACAAAAATCTGCACCCACATGTATCGATCTTGGAAACTATTGCACCTTCAACACTTGTATCTGGACTCTTAGAAATTGCAAAGGCTGTTTTTCCAAGCATGGCCATTGAGGCCCCCATTGTTTCATCTTCAAGAACTTGAACAAGTTCCAAAACTTCAGGATCCATGAGTGATGTTTCCTCTGAGAACTTTCTCGAGAGTTTCATGAACATTTGTGGATCTGGATTTTCTAAAAGTTTTGAAAGCAGATCCCTTCCTGTTTGATTTATTTTTGCTTTGTAACCTGGATCTCCTATTATGCTTGAAGTTTCAATCTCCCCCAGGGTTTTAGATATAACGAAAAGGTCTTCTCCACTTCCATTTCCATTCAATATCAGTTTATCAACTGCCCCCACTCCAGGAGCTCCTTCCTTAACCCGTAGTGTAATTCCTCCACAAACCTCTGCTATAACATCTCCGAGTCCACTTTGCATTTTAATTTCTGCAAGATGAGCTATTGCTGCAGCATTATTAAAGGTTAATGGAAGACCGAGTCTCTTTGAGATCCCCAGTGAAGCTCCAAGGGCGCATCCAGCAGATGTTCCGAAGCCTGCCCCAACAGGAACTTGCAGTTCATGGTTTATGTTTATTTCTTTATCTTTTAAGTATTCACTTAATTTAAACTCTTTCTTTATTAAATCAATGGTTTTATATGTTATAGATGTGTTACGAACATCATATTTTCCGTTTATTTTGACAGAAACTCCGTTTCCATCTTTTATCTCCACATGAGTGGTTACACCATGGTCAATGGCAACACCTGCACCCTTTGATCCTTTCTTCAGAGGGTTTGAGTTGTGGAGTATTTCAAAAAAGCCTGTTATATGGGCTGGGGCGAAAATGGAAGATTTCATGATTATCACTATATTTTAATATGCTGGATAACAATAAATAATCTATCAAAAAAAAAGGGGGATTCCACTATAAACAAGAGAATTGATCTCCATACCCACAGCATATTCAGTGATGGTGAGCTTTTACCATCAGAGATAGCAAGAAGAGCAAGTGTACTGAACCACAGGGCTGTTGCAATAACTGATCATGTTGATGCATCCAACATAGACTGTGTTGGGAGGATAATAAATGCTGTTTTGGATATAAGGGAAAACTGGGACATAGAGATTATTCCCGGAGCTGAAATAACACATGCTCCAGCTGAAATTATTGAAAAACTCGCAAATCAAGCCAAAAATCTTGGAGCCGAGATTGTGGTTGTTCATGGTGAGACCATAGTTGAACCTGTGATTGAGGGCACCAACTGGAATGCAGTTAACTGTCCCGAAGTTGATATTTTAGCACATCCAGGACTTATAACCCTTGAAGAAGCTGAAATTGCCAAAGAAAATGATATAGCTCTTGAAATTAGTGCCAGAAGAGGCCATTGCCTTGGAAATGGACATGTTGCAAGTGTTGCACTTGAAGTTGGAGCCAAACTCGTTGTGGACACTGATACACACGCCCCTGAAGACCTTATATCCTATGATATGGCATATAAAATTGCTTCAGGTGCAGGATTACCTGAAAAAGAGATTGAAAAGGTTTTGAAGGACAATCCTGAGAATATATTGAAGAGTAAGGGAATAATTTAGTTAAAATTAGGGATCAATTACAGTACCTTACAAGATTTTAATATTATAACTAAAATAAATTTCATATTTTTCACATTATAACCTATTGATATCTTTTTTTTGATTTTTTTCATCTACCCAGCTGCCAAACACAGTTTTGCCACTTTTTCATGGAAAAGTTTAATAAGTTTATAAAACAAGTGGATAGTACCTATAAACTAATTTAAATAGATTGTGGTGGTTTTTGATATGAAAGAGAAAATAATGGGAATATGTTACATCATTGTAGCTGCCTTAATAATTGTTGTCAAGTACACCGTACCCAGCTTCTTCAATGTGCTTATATGGCTCGTTACCATTGGTCTGATCCTAAACGGAGTTTATTTACTCATGAAAAAGTAATATGCCTAACAATTTTAAGTTATTTTAATTAATTTTTTATTTTAAACATCATTTAAATCTTTTAAAAAGATTAGGGGCTTTAGTCGTGCACAACATGGTACTCCACCACCAGATCTTTCCCTAAACTGTAACTCTTTTTAAATTCTAAGTTAACTGCATCTTTCATGTGATCTACGCCATCACCATCAACCAGTGTCTTTGCATCCACACCTCCAGCTATCATTGGAGCTATACATACCCTGATTTCATCCACAAGCCCCTGGATGAGCATTGAATAGTTGAGGGTTGAACCTCCCTCCAGCATCAAGGTTTTCACTCCCCTCTCATGAAGTTCTGCCATGAGGCATTGAAGATCAACACGTTTATCCCCACAGGACACAACATCCACATTTTCTTTAAGTGCTTCAACATTTTTGGGGTCTGCAGATTCTGAAACTGCGATTAGTGTGGGTGCATCATCCTTGAGAACTCTGAAATCTATGGGTGTTCTTGCCCTACTGTCAACAACCACTCTTAAAGGATTATCTGATGGTTTTGAGGGTATTTTATGCACAGTTAAACGTGGATCATCTGCAAGAACCGTGTTTATTCCCACCATTATTGCATCAACTTTCTTCCGAATTCTGTGAACTCTTATAAGGTCTTCATGACCTGAAATTTCAGAACTGCCTGTTCTGGTTGCTATCTTACCGTCAAGGGTCATTGCAGAGTTTAATATCACGTATGGTCTCAATTCATCACTCTCAGAATTACTGGATTATCTGGAATTATTTTATTTAAACTACTCCTCTGAAACATTGAATTTTTGAATGATTGAAGATTATCCTTGGAGATCCAAAAAAGATAAAAAATAGGGCGTTGTATCTCATTGAATTGGAAATAGTTCATGTAAAGCTGGTTTGATCACTGCCCTCCGCCCAGTGCATAGAATATCTGCTGCACCTGCTGTACAATGGAGTTGATACTGTCCAGAATATTCTGCAGGGGATCCAAAAAACTCTGGACCTCATCAGCGGTCTGATTAGCAGTTGCGGAGGCATTGTTAAGAGTCTCCTTGGTGTTATCTTTAACGTTATTTAAACTATCATTCGGTGCTGCTGCTACTGCAGTTTGAAGCACAAAACATGTTAATATTATGAATATCGCCAGTAATTGAAAAGATTTCTTCATTTGGTTCACCTGTCTTCCAAGTAAAATTTCCAGTTAATACTCTTAGATGATTCAAGGTACATCTTAAAATTTTTGATTTTATTTTAGGGATCACTTAAGAGAGATTCCATACTAGGAGTTGCATGATACGTATCCAATAGTGTCCTCCAATTGGATTGATCTCATTCTAGTTCCAAACGTCATGTTTAAGGCCTTAACTTTATTTGATTACAACACATAAAGATAAGGAGTTAGCTTAGAAAAGGGAGAAATTTAAATGAGTGATAAGAACTACGAAGAAGGATTAAAAAACATTGAAAAAATTCATCCCAATGCCAGTAAAGCTCTTATGGAAAATCTGAAGGATGTGGCCCCTGATCTTGGAAAATTCGTGATTGAATTCCCATACGGCCAGATATACAACCGTCCAGGCCTTGACCTTAAAACCAGGGAGATAGCAACTGTTGCAGCACTCACAGCCATGGGGAATGCTAAAGAACAGCTTAAAGACCATATCCATGGTGCACTCAATGTGGGATGCACCCAAGAAGAGATCGTTGAAGTTATAATTCAGATGGTTGCATATGCTGGTTTTCCCTCAGCAATAAACGGTATAGAAGCAGCAAAAGAAGTTTTTAATGAAAATAAGAAAGAGGAATAATGAGTACATCCTTTAACTTTATGGATGATCAATCCCTTTTTTTTATTTTGAAAAATTTTAAAGATAGTTGCTAAGAAAGTTTTAAATCCCAAATATCTTTCTTGCATTCTTCTCTGTTACCCTGTCAACTTCACGGACTGAAACTGATTTCACATGGGCAAGCGTTTTCACAACTTCTTCAACGAATGCCGGCTCATTCCTCTGCCCCTTAAAAGGGGATAGATATGGGCTGTCAGTTTCTGTCAGGATATTTGATAAGGGTATATCCTCCACAAGCTTCTTGTGATGGTCTGAAAAGGAGAGTATGGTTGAAAATGAGAGGTGGTAACCTTCCTCAACTATTTTCTGTGCTGTTTCAAGGTCTCCACCATAGCAGTGAAATACAACGTCTGGAATTGATGAGTGTTTCTTTACTATGTCCAGTGCCTGTCTTTCTGCATTTCTTACATGGAGTACAATGGGCAGCTCATATTCAACTGCCATTTCTATGAATGATGAGAAAACTTTTTGCTGCCTGCGCCTTCCTTCTTCATCTGTTACTTCATAAAAGTCCAGACCACTTTCCCCTATTGCAACGGCTCCATCTATGTTCTCTTCGATCTCATTAAAGGCCTGTTCTATTATACTTGAATCTGCCTTCGATGCATTAACAGGGTGAAATCCAAGACTTACATGAACAAATCTAGGATATTCTTCTAATAATTTTAATGTTCGTCTGTTTCCACCTAAACTAGCTCCAGAATTGATGATACCCGTTAATTTTTCCTTGGACCTTTTCATCACTTCTTCCCGGTTTTTATTGTACTCCTTAAAATCAACATGGCAGTGTATGTCCATCATAAGCAAACATCCCCCATTAGAAATCCTGATTTAAAAAATGATAAAATAATTTTTTATAAAAATTTACACTTTTTATAAAATTTAAAGTGTTATAAATCGTGTGGAGATATAAAGCGTTAAAAATAGCTACACTCCAAAACGTCTTTCTCTCTGCTGGTACGATCTTAAAGCCCTTAAAAAGTCAACTTTTCTAAGTTCAGGCCAGAGACTATCGCAGAAGTAAAGTTCAGAATATGAGGATTGCCATAGAAGGAATCCACTCAACCTTTCTTCTCCACTTGTTCGTATTATGAGGTTAGGATCATCCAAACCTGCAGTGTAAAGTTTTGAATTGACAATTTTCTCATCCACACAATTTGGATCTAGCTTTCCTTCCTCAACATCTGTGATGATCTTCTTAATAGCATCAACTATTTCCAGACGTCCATCATAACCTATTGCAATATTAACAAGTCTTTTATCATATGATGCCGTTGAATCTTCCGCTATCTGTATTGCTTCCCTTACATCATCGGGAAGAAGTTCAAGTTTGCCAACAGCTTTTATTCTGACTTTGTTCTTATGTATCTTCTCGTTTCTGGCTATTCCTTCAAAATTTTCCTTGAAGAGTCTCATTAAACCTTCCACCTCATCTTCAGGTCTTTTGAAGTTTTCAATTGAAAACGCATAGACAGTTACTATCTCTATTCCCAGATCAACACACCAATCCAGAACACGTTCCAGCGTACTTATACCTCTTTTGTGCCCGTCAATTGTTTTCATGTTGCCTTGAATCTTTGAAAAACGCCTATTTCCATCCATTATTATGGCCACGTGTTTAGGCATGCTTTCAGGTGTAAGATTTCGTGAGATGTACCATTCATACATACTGTAAAGTGGTTTTAAAACAGACATTTTCAGTTCCTTTCTCCTCATTTATATCCTCTGATCAAATTCAATGCAAATCCTGTGAAATCATGAATATATTCGATTGTTAAATCCTATAACCAATGACTGGTTAATCACAGGATTATTATCTTTTTAAATATCATTCAGTAGTTTTATTCAATGTTTTCTTATTTTGATTTTTTTTATCAGGATATCTTTTTTTTATAGTATCCTATTTTTTTATAAATTTTATAAATTTTATTTCCATAAAAATCCATATTTTATGAAGTGTTCAATGTGTTTTTAACCTTTTCATTTCTGCTAAGTAAGCTGCAAATTCCAGTGCACTCATGTAACCTTCTTTTTTTTGTGATCTGGATGTGTCGACAAATATTTCATCAATTCCAAGGGTTACGGCCCCATGGCTTTTCACTCCTCCAACTAAAACAAGACTTCTGAATATTAGGTTGCCTGATATGCCGTCTGGAGCAAGTATTAAATTTGCATTCTCTGCAACTGCATCCTCTATCAATATGAAGTAGTGTTTAACAGGATATTTATCCCTTGTGATTGCAGTTACAATCTCTCCTTCCTGGATTGAATCATGGATCTTCTGGCTTCTATCTTTATCCTGAGCCCTTCCACCAGATAGAACTGCTATTTTAGGTTTTATATTAATATCCTCTAGAAATTTCGCACCGGCCTCAATCAGGTGGACCTTTTCATCCACACAGTCTCCTTCATCAATTCCAACTGGGGTTAAAAGGAATTTATGGCCTTTGATCTCTAAAAAAGAAGCCCTTGAAAGTTTGGGATATTTATCCCTTAAACGGGTCAGAATCTTGGATGCACTGAGGGATCCTCGTATTCCAGCATCAACTTCACCATTCAAAAGCATATCAACAAGTTCATCCTCAGATTCTGTTAAAATAACATCAAAATCCATTTCACGGGCTGCTTCAGCAACACTTCTGTTTTGACCGAGACCTGCAACAACTTTCATCCTATCATTTGATCCAATATTAATATATGTTTTAAAATCTATTCAATAAAAAGGTTTTCACATACCTATACTATTTCTGAGAAGTTTTCTTTGAAAAAATTATTTCAGATCATTCAATGCTGAAATTTATTCAAATGGATTCTGTAAATAAATTCTGTATTTTAATGTTCCTAAAAATCAGTTGATACGGATTAAGTAATAAACTATTAAAAAAGGAAAAAACATTTGAAAGTATGTAAGTTAAAACTATTTTTTAACTACTTTCAATGCTTCATCTACCTTTTCCAGTGTTATCTGAATGTCCTCATCACTGTGAGCCCTTGATAAGAAACAGCACTCGAACTGTGATGGGGGTATGAACACGCCCCCTTCAAGGAGTTTGTGGAAGTAAGCTGTGAATCCCCGGGTATCCGCAGCTTTTGCATCCTTATAATCCATAACATCTCCTTCTTTGAAATATATCTGGAACATGGAGCTTAAACCTGCAACATGGAAGTTCAAGCCGTTGCCTTCAAGAAGATCCGAGAGTCCCTTCCTTAAATTCTGACCCTTAGAGTCCATTGAATTGTAAAAACTGCTATCAAGCTGTTTTAACATTGTAAGCCCTGCTTTTATTGAAATTGGGTTTCCATTGAATGTTCCTGCTTGATAAACATTTCCTGAAGGTGCTATCATTTCCATTAATTCTCGTTTACCTGCAAGAGCACCCATTGGAAATCCTCCTCCAAGTATTTTTCCAAAGGTCACCAGGTCTGGTGTTACTCCAAAGTACTCCTGAGAACCACCCTCAGCTATTCTGAAACCAGTTATAACTTCATCAAATATGAGTATTATGTCATTTTCAGCAGTTATTTTCCGTAAAAACTCCAAGTAACCCTTTTTTGGAGGTATGCATCCTATGTTTCCCATTACAGGTTCCACTATGATCGCAGCTATCTCATCATTATCTGATTCAATGAGCTTTGTAAGTGCTTCTTCATTATTAAAAGGTACAAGAACTGTGTTTTTGGTTGTGTCCTCTGGAACTCCTGGTGAATCTGGAAGTCCTGCCGCACCTGAACCTGATTTTACAAGAACGTAATCATGGGCCCCATGGTAGGATCCTTCAAACTTAATTATCTTATTTCTACTTGTAGCTGCCCTTGCAAGTCTTATTGCACTCATTGTTGCTTCTGTACCGGAATTCATAAATCGAACCATGTCCGCACAGGGTACTCGATTTACAACCTGTTTTGCAAGTTTTATTTCATTTTCTGTCGGCACACCGTAGGCTGTTCCTTTTTTAAGTTGTTTTGAAACTGCTTCAATGATGGTTGGGTCTGCATGGCCAAGAACAAGGGGACCGTAGGCAAGGCAGTAATCTATGTAGTTTTTTCCATCAACATCATAGATCCTGGAACCTTCTGCCCTTTCTGCAAAGAAGGGGTAGGGTTTGTAGGCCCTTACAGGTGAATCCACCCCTCCTGGAAGGAATTTTTTAGCTTCTTTGAACAAGTCCTCTGAAATCATATTATCACTCCTGAAATAGTTAAAATTGAAGGGTTAAAATGTTATTCCGTCTTGATTTTACTTAAATAATGATTTTAATGGTTTAAATTAATTAGAGATTTATTTAATGATTTAACTTAGTTTAAGCGATTCTTTAATATTTCTTTAGGTGTAGTTCTCATACCTTGCCAAGATCAAGATTAATAAGGGCATTTACTGCAGCTACTGCAACAGGCGTGCCGCCTTTAGGACCTTCTGTTGCTAAGTAGGGCAGTTCTGTTTCTTGAAGTGCTTTTTTAGATTCAGCAGCACCTACAAATCCTACTGGAACTCCAATTACAGATTTTACATCCATTTCCCCTTTTTGGACAAGATCTAAAACCTCCAATAATGCCGTTGGAGCGTTTCCAATTGCAACAATGCCTTCAAATCCTTCAAGTGCTGCCACCCTCATTGCAGCTGATGCACGAGTTATTCCATATTCTTTTGCAATTTTAACTGCCTTTTCATCTTTTATGTAGCATTTAACCTTGCCTTTGTACCTGTTTATTCCCACTTTAACCATGTTTATGTCTGTGAGAATATCCTCCTCATTTCTGATGGATTTCAAACTTTCCTGGACAAAATTACCACTTATTCTGGTTATTTCTGCATATTCCGGGTCTGCTGTTGAATGAACTATTCTCTCAACAATAGCCCTCTCTTTCGAGGTTAAATGACCAGTTTTATCATCTATAAGTGATTTTACTATTTCCCTACTTTTTTCTGCTATATCATAGCCCTGTTTTGTTGACGCACCCATGAACATGGTTTTCACTTACTCAAAAATTTTTTTTACAGTTCAGATTTTTCTATTGTTCAGTTTTTGTTCAGGTTCAATTAAGTTATTTTTGGTGGTTAACTTAGGAGGACGGTTTTCAGTGACCTCTACTTAATACAAGATTTATCACAGGAGCTATGAAGTTCATGGGTTGAATCAAAAATTCGGTTATTTTTTTTAAATAATCAACATTCATGAGGAAGTTTTTTAGATTTTAAGCAAAATTTATATGCTATTTTTAATATATAAGTATTAAAAATACTTTTTTGAAACTGGAGGTATTTCTATGAAAGGAGAAGTGAACGAAGTTAAGGGACAGGTAATGCAGACCATTGCAACTTTGATGACAACTGCTTTTGGATTGATAGCAGCACTCGCATGGAACGAAACTATCAAAGCATTTATAAGCCAATTATTCCCAACAGGAAGTGGATTAACTGGTCTGGTGGTTTACGCAATTCTGGTTACTGTAATAGCAGTTGTTGCAACCATATTGATTGGAAGGGCAATAGCAAAACCTGCAGTTCAGGAAGTTAGAATAGTAGAATAATGGAAATTTAAATATCCATTTTTTATATTTTTTTATTTCTATTTTTAGATTTTATTTTCAATTCATTTAAAAGTTGAAAATTCTTGTTTTAATTCTTAAAGTATTATTGATGTTTAAAATTATTTTTAAATTCGTATATTAAATTTAAAAGGATTTAAAATAGGTTAAGATGAATTATTTTCATTAAAAAAAAATTATGATGCAGATTCCTCAGCATTTTCAACTGATTTTTCCACTTCTTCAACCTTAAAAACCCTTGTCTTTGAAACCTGATCCAAAAACCTGTCATTGGAATCTCCAAAGAGGAATCCAAGGAGTAAATCCAGGATCATGGGGACCCAAAGGATCTTGGATAAATTTCTAATAAAAGAGGCTTTATAAGTCATTTCGCCCGTTGAAGTCTCTACCTGAAGACTCATTAACGATTTACCCAAAGTAGTGCCATGTTTACCTTCCATGTAGGTGAAGTACACCATTATCATTAGAGCAGCCAACAGAAGCCAGTAATTTAAAACTGCAAATGTGCTGGTTGCCATTATTAAAGGATATAAAAGGGAACTTAGTATCCACATTATAAGTGTTAAAATTATTCCATCAAATATTAAAGCTACTAAACGTCTTCCCCAGAAGTTCTGCATTTTTTACCACCCAGAATTATCAATGAACTGACCATGATTTTTCATGAATCTGTATGGATTCAATTCATTTGAATTCATTCAATCTATGTATTACCAGTTCTTATAGATTTATATAAGTTTGTGTTATGAAGTTGAGTTTGTATTTTTCTCTAAACCATAATCCAAAAAGCCAGATTTTTAACCAGGATAATGAAAAAATAGGATAAAATAAGGTTTGGTTTAAAAAGATTTAAAAAAAGATTTTCAGCAGACCCTTGGAACAGGGTCAGCTATTGGTGCTTCAAGTATCCTCTTACCGCCAAGGGCTGTTTCAAGGATAACGTGTTTGTCGTTTGTAACTTCACCAATTATCTGGGCATCTACTCCATACTTGGTTTTGCGCACAGCTTGAAGTATTTCATCTGCTTTGTCAGCTTCAACACCCATTATAACTTTACCCTCATTTGCAACTTCGTAAGGGTCTATTCCAAGCATTTCAGATGCAGCATGAACCTCTTTTTTGATTGGAATCTTCTCTTCATCCAAGAGCATTCCCACACCTGATTTTTCAGCCAGTTCATTGAGTGCATTGGCTATTCCGCCCCTTGTTGGGTCTTTCATTGCCTTAACGCCACCAACTTCAAGGGCAGCTTCAACCATACTCCATACTGGTGCAACATCAGATTTTAGGTCTGTTTCAAATCCAAAACCTTCTCTGTATGACATTAAAGAGATCCCATGGTCTCCAACACTGCCTGTGAGTATGATCTTGTTTCCCACTTCAAGGTTAGAATCCCTTGTGATCTGACCCTTTTTAGCTATACCTATTCCTGTGGTGGATATGACTATGTTGTCCAGCTTGTCATTCTCCATTACCTTTGTGTCCCCAGTTATTATTGCTACATCCACTTCTCTGCAGACTTCATCCATGGATTTTATTATTCGTTCAAAATCCTCCCCTGAGAATCCTTCACTCACCACCATGGCATTTGCTATTGCAAGGGGCTTTGCACCCATTACAGAAACATCATTAACAGTTCCAGCTATGGATATTTTACCTATATCCCCTCCAGGGAAGAAGATCGGGTTCACGGTGTGGCTGTCTGTGCTTATAACAATTTCATAGTCTCCAAAGGGTATTGTTGCACCATCATCAAGGTCATCAAGCCCTACTCCACCATTAACCTGTTTATTATTGATATTTCCAAGTATTATATCTGATATGAGGCCCTGCATGACCTCTCCACCTGCTCCATGTGACATGCTGATTTTCATAGAATTCACCCACGGTTTTGATTTTAATATTTCCAGTTGACTTTGAATTTTTTACTCATTCATTGTATGAATTTGAATCCAGTTAATTGGATCTAATCACTGATCTATTTTAATTCAATGATCCATTATTTTTTTCAGAATTTACTTAAGTTCCTCTTTCATTTAACATAAAATACGTTTAAAATGTTAGATAGAACAATAAAGTTATTCAAAGCTTTAGAATATCCTTGAAATTATTATCAGGAATTCTATTAATTTCTATTGATCTGAGGTTGGAATTTGGAATATTTAAATATTTATAATTCCAGATTTTTTTTTGTGATTAGAAAGTTTATGTATGATCTGTTAGGTACGATAAAAGTCTTTATTAACCTGCACTGTGAAACCAATAATAAACTAGTTAAAATTGAAAAAATTAATATACCTTGATCTAGAAATAGATTCATTCTAGCTAAGACTTTTTTAGTTTGTTAGTTGGTGTTGATAAAAAGTTCAAAGATTTAAAGTGATGGAAGATCAATATTAAATCAAGACAGTCTGGAAATAAAACTGCCAAGAATTCTTTTCTTTCAGTTGGAGAATCCATTCAGTTGAATGATTCAATAATTCCATGATTTCAATTGAATTACATCTAAAAATTACTTAAATTATATTAAAAAACTTAGGTTTAAGATAATAGAGGTGAAATAATGGCAATATGGCAAGGAAAATCATTAAGAAAAGCAACAGGTGCACGTGCAAAAACCAACAGGAACAAGAGGAACTCTGAATTTGGAAGAGACCCTGCTGAAACCAAGATCGGAGACAGGAAAGTCAAAAAGATCAGAACCAAAGGTGGAAACGAAAAAATCAGGCTCACAAACACCCAAACAATCAACGTTGTGGACCCAAAAACCAGCAAGGTCCAGGTTACAGAGATACTCAATGTTGTGGACAACACTGCAAACACTCACTTTGTAAGGCGTAACATCATAACAAAAGGAGCTGTTGTTGAGACCAGTCTTGGAAAAGCTAAAGTAACATCCAGACCAGGCCAGCACGGCATGGTAAACGGTGTACTTGTTGAATAAACAGATTTTAGAACGGGTGAACGAGTTCCTTGGGGATGTCAATAAAAACCTCCCTGAAGGAATGGAACTCGAATATGAGGGGTTCTACGAGAGGGGTTTCTTTGTAACCAAAAAAAGATACGCTCTCATAGAAAACAACAACATAACAGTGAAAGGTTTGGAACTTGTAAGGCGTGACTGGGCCCCTGTAGCCAAAAAGACTCAGGAAAAGGTCATGAGAGCCATACTTGAGGAAGGTTCCCCTCAAAAAGCCGCTAAAATCATTAAAGATATTATTGACGAGATAAAAGAGGGGAAAATTCCCCTGGAAGATCTTGTTATACACACCCAGCTTACAAAAAAACCAGAAAACTACGTTCAAAAGGCACCCCATGTAATGGCTGCCAGAAAAGCAATTGAACGCGGAAGAACTGTTGGACCAGGATCAATCATCCGTTACGTTGTTGTTAAGGGCAAAGAACCTATTAGCAGACGTGCGGAACCAATAGAAGATGTAGATGTTGCAAACTACGATCCAAACTACTACATAGAGAACCAGGTTTTACCTGCAGTTTCACGTATAATCAATTCCATTGGTTATTCTGAAGAAGAAATAATGCAGAAAGAAAAACAAAGCAGTCTGGATGCATTTTTCTAGTGATGATCCTTCAATTATTTTATTAACTTGAAATTTCTTGTTTATTCTTATTAATTGAAAATTTATTATAATTATTTTTTACAACCATAGTCATATTTTAAATTTAATTTTATATTAAATTTAATTTTATAAACCAAGACTCAAATTCCAGTTGCAATGAAAATTATTAATATAAACAGAATCTTACTAGGAATTATGGACTTATTTATTCAATGATAAAAACCTGGCATGTTATTTTCATTAGTTTTAAATAATGAATTATGTAATAATCAATTTGTGTAAAGGTTTGTATGGTGTAAAAAAAATGATAGACGCTGTTTTTTTTGATATTGATGACACTCTCTACGATACTTCCGGCTTTGCAAAACTTGCAAGAAAGGCTGCACTAAACAGTATGATCGATGCAGGACTACCCATGGAACAGGATGAAGCCTACAAGCTTCTACGAGAAATAATAGATGAAAAGGGATCAAACTACGACAAACACTTTAATGTTTTAACAAAACGTGTTTTTGGAGAAGAAAAGCCCCTTTTAATAGCTCTGGGGATGATCACATATCACAACGTTAAATTTGCTCTTTTAAGATTGTTTCCTAACACCACATCCTCACTGATTTACCTGAAAGGCAAAGGCTACCCCCTGGGAGTTATTTCGAATGGAATAACCATTAAACAGTGGGAAAAACTTATAAGACTTGGTCTTCACCATTTCTTTGAGGAAGTTGTAACCTCACAGGAGGCAGGTGTTGAAAAACCAGACAAGGAAATATTCCAGCTTGCCCTTGAAAGGATGGGCTGTGAAGCTGAAAGATCCATTATGATTGGCAATAAATTCAACGAAGACATAATGGGTGCTATAAACGTGGGGATGTCTGCAATACTGGTTAATTCAGAACTAACAGATTCTGAAAGAGAATGCATAACCAGGGAAAATTTAAATGTGGAAGTTATAAATGATTTAGGGGAAATTAAAAACATATTGTAGCCATATAATCTCTTGATAAATCTATTGATAAGATATTGATACTGTATTATAGTTAATATGTAAATCTAAATGAAATCTAAAACTTCATACATTAAAATCTAAAACTTCATGCATTATATGGAGAACCAGGTGGTTTAATGAGTTACTATCATGACCCCAAAATGGAAAAAATATTTGAAATACTGAAAGAACCCAAGTCACTGGAAGAACTGCATCTTCCAGGGGTATTTGTGAAGGATCTGATCTTGAAGATCATAGCAAATCATAACACAGTTAAAACCAGCCGTATAAATGAGATCACAGGTTTACACTGGGATATAATTAAAGAGAGTTTAACAGAACTTGAAAAGGATGGTTTCTGTGCCCCAGTAAGTGGAGGATTTCTTTTTTCGAGTATTGAGTACAGTGTTACCAAAAAGGGAAGAGAAAAATCCAGAACAATTTCTGAAGACAATCCCTACATTGGCATAGCTCCTGTAAACTATGAGGATTACTACTTAATAATGGAAACCCAGATAAAGAATCGTTATCCAATTAGGATACCACATGAAGTTGTTGAAAATACTTTCAAAGAAGTTGTGGGCGTTGAATATGCAAAAGAATCCCTCATTGAATCATGCATAATTGGGAAGGGAGTTTTCATTTATGGACAACCTGGAACCGGTAAAACTTTCATTCTAGGTAAAATGCCAGATCTTCTACCGCCACTCCTGATTCCCAAGTTCATAGAATTTGGAGGTATGGTGATCCAGATATACGATCCTGACTTCCATAAGGAATGTGAGGAACAACCTGAAGATCCCCGTTGGGTTAAGATATGTGCTCCTTTTGTGCTTACAGGTGCTGAACTAAGTTTAAATAAGTTGGAAACCAACTACAACCCTAACAAAGGAGTCTATGAAACCTCACCCATAATAAAAGCTAACGGTGGAGTTTTATTAATAGATGACCTCGGAAGACAAAGGGATGACCATGAACTTATTCTGAATAGGCTCATTGTACCTATGGAGAATAAAAAGGATGTTATATATGTCAGGGGGATTCCAGTCATTTTTCACAGTCACTTCATACCTGCATTTTCAACCAACCTTGACATAAGCATAATGGACGAAGCACACCTCAGAAGAGCTCCACTTCACATATTCCTTAAAACACCAAAACTTGGTGATGTCCAGGAAGTTTTCAAACGAAATCTTGATGCTATTGGGGAAAAATATGATGAAGAGGTTCTGAAAAGATTTGTAAATGTTTATGATGATACTGAAAATGGTGGGGAAGGTCTTCAACCCAGCTTTGCCCATGCAAGGGACGTTGCACAGATATGTCAGGCTGTGAGAATAAACCGTGACAAAGATGTTGTTGACAGGGAAGTTCTTGATGAGGCCCTTGAAAAACATGTTTTAATAGCACTTCAAAGAATGAGAATTGATATTGCACAAGTTATGCGAAAAACACGGTCATTCCGTGTGCGAACAGCCCAAATAAACGAAGCTTATCATGCACTTTTAAAGTATGGGGCAAATAAAATTTCCTACGAATCAGAGTCCCTTATAGTGGATCTTGATGACAGCGTGACCCCTGTACAGCTCGTGGAGTACCTTCACAACAAGGGTATTGAAGTTGACAGAATAGATTTGATTGCAGAATCTGAAAAAGAACTGCGCAGAACAATTCTTGAGTATGATTGAAAGATTAAAGGATATCTTTTATGGAATTACACTAATTTTTAATTTTTTGAAGGATTTAATTTAATTTTAGCAGTTTCCTATTTCATAGGTTAGTGTTGTGCACAAACTTTTTATGGGGCTATTCCACCATCTATTAGCATTACAATTAATATGTGCCCATTCAAATTAGTATGAAAAACAGCCTGAAAAATAGGATTGGAAGTGGGGCCAGTTGAAGGTTTTTATTTAAAAATTATATATGGAGATCATTAAATTGAAAAAGTATTTATATTCAAGTTTATCCATAATAGTTATTCTTTTCCTCGTAGTTTACGGGTCAGCGGATAATAATGTGGAAAAAAAACATTTTAGTAGTAATGGAATATCCTTTGATTATCCTGCCACCTGGCAGAGCGTTGAAGCTGAAAGCCATGTGGCTGCATTCAAAGATCCAGATTCTGGTTCAAACGTAACCATCAGTAAACAGTACATGCCTTCAGATTATGCTTCAAACAATAATTTTACCCTGAATTTCAGTGAAGCTAAAGACTTGGGTTTTAAATTTGTAGCATCTGAGAACGTCACCATTGATAATACAAGTGCCTATAAGAATAGTTACGAAGTTACCACCAAAAACTCTTCAATTTCCCTTGAGGAAGTTTGGGTTGTGAAAGATGGCTTCTTGTACAGCATAATAGTAAAAACCCCTATGAATGAATCAAGTAACACAAAATTCAGTTTAAGTTCATTTTTACCAGGCTCTGAAAAAGTTGTGTCTTCTGAGATAGTGACTGACAGTTTTAAAATAGAAAATTCAACCAATTCAACAGTTTCACCATTCTGGGGCTACGTTTCAATACCAAGTCTTGGTGTGAACTGGGGAATACGTTCAGACACAGTTAATGCCTTGGGTTCAGTTTACCACTACAACGAAAGTTTTTATCCAGGTCAAGATGGTGTTGCGGGTCTTTTAGGACACCACACCCGATTTTCAGCACCATTCATGAACATTGATACCTTGAAAACTGGAGACAGTGTTGTGATAACTGACTTGCTGAGCCAGAAACGTTACACTTACCATGTTTCATCCAATGGAGATATAAAATGGGATTTTAAGACAAACCCCGTGAATTTCACTGCAGGTACTCCTGAATTAAAAATGGTAACCTGCTGGCCACCAGGATACAGTAAAGCTGCTTATCAGACCCACTGTAAACTCGTTTCAATAGAACCACTCTGAAAGCATATACACTGAGCAAGTTTTGAATAACTATGCAGGCAATAGAAAAGTATATAGAAATAGTGTTAGAATATATTCAATTAGAAGAGATGATTTAAATGGCAACAACAACAGTTATACTCGGATCATTATTATATTCTCACATAATTCCCCCTATCCTTGCATTTATAGGTGTGCTGCTCCTCTGTTCAGGTATAATGGACAGAAAAATGAATTACACCTTAATTGGAATGGCATTATTCTTTGCAGCAGGAATTTTACCATTTTTAATTCTTCCTGCAGTTTTAGGGTGATTGATCCAATAAAAAAAATGAACTAAAAAAAGTTACCTAGGGTTAACTTCCATCAGTTACTTTTTTAAAAATTTTTTTAAATTCATTTAATTTTTTTTTAATGTATTTTATCCTATTTATTAAAATATAAAAGGGATTTAAAATAATAAAATGGATAAAATTATTTTTTTAAAATGGATAAACAAACAACTAATATTATAAAAAGAATTTTCTTTATAAAAATTAAATTAGAAATAAAATTTAAAAAGAATTTTTATTGATTATATCCTCTTCACTGATTCTACTTTCCACCAACGTTCTTGTACCATCAAAGGTTCCTTCACCTTCGAGTTTCATTGTGGATACCATGGATGCAAATATACCACATGTTTCAGGGTTCAAGGTTTCCATCCTTCTAGTTGCATAGGCCGCCATGTAAGTGTCACCCAACCCCGTAGGATCTACCCTTAGCTTGTGGGGAAATGCAGGAATTCTATAGCTACCACCAGTTTTCACTGAATATATGATGGATCCCCTACCTCCCCTGGTAATTACAACTTCATTTGGTCCAAAGTTACTGATGGTTCTTGCAACATCCTCCAGTTTATGGATGTGGGTGCCCAGCACAACCCGTGCCTCAACCTCATCAAGGAACACCACATCAAAGAACTTTAAAAATTTTTTAAAATCATTCCATGGCTTTAAAATGACTTTATTTTCTTTTATATGTCGCAGATATCCCTGTATACCTGCATAAATCGGGACATTAGATTTAGATAGATATTCAACAGTTTCAAGGGGTACATCGAAGGGGGTGAGTGCGGATATTAATAATGCATCGAATTCTTTCAGATCGATGCTACGGAGGTTTTCAGGTTTTATTGGGTTTCGAGTGACATCAGCATTTTGAATCCTATGGTTGGGGTCATGGTTTGGGTATATGTTCTCAAACTTCAGTGTTTTATCAACAAAAACTGGTACAAAATCCACATCATCTGGAAAAGATTCAAGGAGATGTTCATCTTCCCGTGAAAGGGTTACAACTGCTGTGGTGTTCACTCCCATCCGGGATAGAACTGCTGCCTGATAATAAACAGCACCCCCTGTGGATCTGTAGGTCTTTTTGTCTCTGACTATGGTATCCAGGGTTAAAGGACCTATAATAAGAAAGTTTGACATCTTTGTAACCTCATCAATTTTTATACACCCTTAAAAATCAGATCTGATCCTGCCTGAGTGGAGTGCAGAACCAACAAGAAACTTACGAACACCTAAAATTGAGAGTTCTTCAATATCATCATCTAAAATACCCCCACCCATAATTATGGAGGATTTAAATGCATGAAATTTGTTAATAAGATTAAAATCAACACCCTTTTCAGTTCCAACCCTAGATATATCAAGTAAAATAATTTCATCAGGGTTTAATTCCTTTATTTTATTGATCATTACATTTATGTCTGTTTTTAGGTATCTGGTGAAAATTTCGTTGTTCTTTATGTCTATGCTCAGAACCAGTTGGTCCCTGCTGAAGGATTCAAATATCTCATCAAGACTTTTAAGGGTTTTAAGGGTTTCTGTAGCAATAATAACCTTATCTGCAGCTTTTAGGATAGTTTCAACCATTTGAACACTGCCAGCACCAGCATCCAGCATTACTGGAATTATTTTATTTACCTCCTCCACGATTTGGAGGTTCGATCCCTTCCCTTCAATGGAATCCAGGTCTGCTATGTAAATGCGCTGTGCTCCTGCAGCTTTTAAAGATTTTGCAATCTCCAATGCATCAGAAGAGTGTGAGAAAACTGTTTTAAGGGGCTTATAAGTTTCTCTCATTCCAGATTTACCTGAAACTGCTTCACCATTTTTTATATCCATGACTGGTATTATCATTGAGCAACATTCCCTAGTTAAATTTCTTTAATATTTAATAAAATCGTTAACTCTTTGCTTTATTGATTTAAGTGATTTAATTGATGGATTTATTATCGAAATGTCAATGAACTGAACTTTTAATATGCTAACAAAAACATTAGATCTGATTACTGAAACAAGTCACAATATTAATTATACATTAAACTATAAAAAAGAATTAAACTCCAAAACATGAAAAACGTTAGCATCAAATTATCTGGATTTCATACTGGGTTCTTTTAAGCTTGATTTTATTTTATAGAGTATCCAAAGAAGGAAACATTTGAGCGAAATATGGTTTTCTGGATACTCTATAAACCAAGCAGGTTGAATCCATGTAGAGGTAAAATTTTACTTCCATCTGGCTGAGGAAGTCCTATAATTCTTAGCATGAACAACCTAAAGAATGATTGTAACGCATAGTATAAATACTTTTATAATAAAAAGTATTACTAATTGTTTGTTAAGCCACAGCTTTGTAATAATGGGGGGTAAATAAAAAAAACTGAATTTTAGAGGTGTTTTTGGATGTGTTTCAACCTTGTATTTCAGGTTCTGTAGTTATCATCCAGAAATTTACCGAGTTCATTGAGTGCATGATCAACAGCTTCCCCTGCTATTTCATCACCAGCATCTGAGAGATCATCAAAAACTATGTGAACCTCAACCTCAACATTTAACTCCTCTTCATAATCCATTTTAACATCTACGTTGAAGTCCAGAACCTCTTTTCTAGATACCTTTTTAAAAATAAAGTTTTCTGCGGCTGAAGCTGTGAATTCTGAGATGGTATCCAGATCTTCACTGCTCAACCTTTTGAGTTTATTCAATTAATATAACTCCTTATAGATTTAGAAGGGGATTTAGGAAATTCCTGCGCCCTGCATGGCTTCCTGAAGAGATGCCTGCATTTCCTGGAGTTTGTTCATGATACGTTCTTCCTGACGTTTCACGGTTTTCTCTCGAAGTTCAAGTGTCTCAACTTTTTCTTCAAGTTCTGCAGTTATTTCATCCTTTTTAACTTTTACAAGAAGATTTCCTGCAGTTTTGTATACATCCCCTTCATCTTCAACCTTTTTCAATTCGTCAAGTGCTTTCTGAGTTTCCTTTATTTGGAGTTCAACAGTCTGTTTCTGCATTGAAATTGCCTGTGCCTGCTGCTGCACCTGCTGGAATTGAGCTATTTGATGCTGGATGTTTTGTGGAAGTTCCATTTTATATCACCTCATAAGAAAAATTATCTTAAATCTTTTTTAATTTTATTTAATTTTATTTAATTTTATTTAATTCTTGATTTTATGGTTAATCATGCCTGATTCAGTACACAATTAATTTATCATAAAATAGGCCTATTTGGTTTTGATGTATTTTCTAAGTTCTAGAATTTCGTAAGACAGCTTCGTCCATCTCAAGTAAGAGTTGAGGGAAGCACGTAATGAAGTTGCATCCTCTGCATCTACCTTGATCCTTATGGTGCTGCCTGCAAGATGAACACTTACAGATGCCCTGTCTGATGGAGATGTGTGAATTTCAGGTTCTATTGATTTCAATATTATCTCTGCATCCTCAGGGGTGTCAAATTCCATTTCAAGTTCTGTTTCAACACCTTCAAGGACTTCCACAGTTCCATCTCCCAGTTCGTATGTGTTTAATCATGGAATATTCTCCAATCCTTGATGTATATCTTAGGGCCCGTTATTACTCCTTTAGAATCATAAAATTCCAGTAAAGCCCTTCTTTCATTGTCTCCTTCCTTAAGAACTAGAATATTTTCCTGCTTTAGGATGTCCCTGCATTTTGGGATACCTAATAATTCCCCCAAAATGTTCAATGTATCCATCTCAGACTTCATGGAGAGTTCACTGGTCTTCAGCCTACCCTTGGAATTTGTGATGGATACTGTAACATCCATAGAAAGGACAATATCGCCCTTTTCATTGTAAAAATCTATCTTAGAAGGGTTACCCTTGGTTTCTGAGATTAGTGCAGTTTTGTCAAATCCCAGTTGCGAAGATTTCAACAAAACATCACGGAGGCTCATCTTCCCCCTGTTAACATATTCAGAGTTTATGACTCTGTCTAAACTTTTGCAGAAGGATCTTGTTCTTTGAGAAGGCTTCCTAGATGTGGTTATTAACATTAGATACCCTTTTCAGGTTCGTTATTGAAAATAGTCAAAAAACTATGTTCAAGGATTATCTTGCTTTTACTGTCCTTTTTACAGGAGGTATTACTTTGAAGAGTATCCTGTACCTGCAACTAGGACATTTGGACTCTGTGTATCCCTTAATATCTACTAAAGTACCACATTTTCCGCATTTATACAATTATAAACCTCCAATTATCCTCTTTATGTTCCTGGTAGCTGTTCTTCCCATTGGAGTTGATGGAAGGTATGCTCCGCCAGTGAATACTGCGCCGCATTTTCTGCATTTCCATATTCCTGCTGAAACCCTTTTTACACCAGGCCTATCACATTGAGGGCAAACATGATCCTTTTTCATGTTTTCTTCTACTAATTTAACGGATCTTTTCGCTTTCCTTCCGTATCTTGCACCGAATCTTCCGGTTATTCCTACTTTTTTCGTTCTTGCCATTTTTTATCACCTTTAAATTTGATTTTTTGAATTTTTGATGAATCGCCCTGATCACTGCAATGAGAACGGGCTTTGATCAACATATTTTTTTAATAGTTTAGTAAATATTCTAATGTGATTAATACTTCATTAAAAATTGAAGATTAGAATTATCTTAAATATTGGTATCCGGAGTTATTAAAACTGTTGTTGAACATTATAATATCAACCTATACCTTAAATAAACATCGATCATTAAAAGATTGATCTGGATTTTTAATCCAGATAATTTCTAAGCTCAGCAGTTTTTTCCTTTGCAATGGACACTGCCTTTAGGACTTCTTCTCTCTTGAAAGGTTTTTGTTCACCTTTCTGCATTGCACATATACTGCCGTCAGCCCTTATCCCAATTGAAATACGGGCATCCATTATTTCTTCCTCTTCAAGTGATGGATCGACCAATAGTTCATCACCTATTTTTGCAAATGTGCACATCAAAGCTTTTTCATTGATAGGTAATGGAACCATGTTTTCAGTATCTAAAACTACTTCACCATCTTCAACTCTTGCTTCTGGCATTTTCGTGTTGAGGAGTGCTGCAACACTTCCGAGAACTGCTGCATCCATTAGGTTGCCATCGTAGTCAATTATATGAAGGTCCAAAAATATCATCCAAACCTTCTTACCTTCAATTATGCAGAGCTTTTCAAGGTCAACAACTTTTCCTTCCCTTATGCACCGGTCTGTAACCCTTGCAAGTTCAACAGAACGTTCATCTGGTGGCCCTGGTTCAAAGTTTGGTGCTGCCATTGGTAGTAGCTCAGAGTTAGTCATCAGAACTCCTTTTCCAGGCGTGTCTGAGAATGGTTCTGCTATCTGAGTTTTTGCACCAACCACTATCTGGGTTTTTCCTATTTTAACCCTTGCAGAACCCTCTGCTTTAGTGATGATACCTGTTTCAAGGGATATTTCACGGTATTCATCAAATTTTCTTCCGTCTGTCCTTTCTCCCTCTTTAACAAGATTCGTCACACTTTCCTTTATTATTTCAGGAATTATAGTAACCATATTACTCACCATACCTGTTTATTATGGCTTTTTTCTGTGCCTCGCCTAATTTCTTGCATCCGTCCATTGCGAGATCCATGGCCTTTTCAAATTCATCAGCTGTGAGGTGGCCATCCATTTGAAGAAGTGTTATTTCACCTGTTCTTGGCATCATGGCTATTGGAAGGTCAGCCTCACCTTCTTTATCCTCAACTTCTGAAAGATCCAGTACAACCTGACCGTTGGATTTTCCTGCTGCACATGCCACAACCATGTCCCTCATAGGTATTCCTGCATCTGCAAGTGCAACTGATGCTGCTGTTATTCCAGCACATCTTGTTCCTCCCTCAGCCTCTATTACTTCAATGAAAACGTCTATAGTTGATCTTGGAAACTTTTCCAGGAAAACAGAGGGTATAAGTGCTTCAGATGTTATCTTGGATATTTCAGTTGATCTTCGGTCAGGCCCTGGCCTTTTACGATCATCCACTGAAAATGGTGCCATGTTGTATCTGCATCTTAAAACTGCCTTGTTTGGCTGCATCAATCTTCTCACATGAAGTTCTCTTGGCCCATATACAGCCACAAGTACCTTGTTACCCCCAATTTCAAGATATGCAGAACCATCAGCCCTTTCAAGTACTCCTGCCTCTATTTTGAATGGTCTTAATTCATTGAAAGCTCTTCCATCAGCCCTTGCACTGGCTTCTGTACCTGTGCTTAAATTACTATCTGTTATAATAATAATCACCCCTTTTTACTGGATTAATTCCTCTCCATTTTCTTCTTCCTCTTCAGGAGTATCTTCTTCTTTGGAACTCGTACCCTCATATTCTGAAGTTTTTTCATCTACTTCAAAACTTTTTTCTTCATCCTCAGAAGTTTCATCATCTTCTGAAACTGTCTCGTTACCTAGAAGTTCTGAAAGCATTTCCCTCACCCTATCTGTCAATCCAGAGGTGTGAGCCTGTTCCTCAATCATCTTTATAACTTTCTCAGCAACACGTTCCATGGAAGGTTCCCCTTTAACCCATACAACTCCGTTCTGTCCTACAACAACATCACAGTGGGTTTCGTCCTTTATCATGTTTATCATGGAACCTTTTTTACCTATGAGCCGTGGCACCTTGGTTGGTGTGATGTTTATAAGAATTCCACCACGGAATTTTCCAAGTCCTCGTCCTTTAAGACCCAGTTTAACTTTTTTAACCTCATCAACATCCACTACCCTTAAAAAGAGAACATCTCCAACATCAAAGGTTTTGTTAAGTTCCCTTTTCTCCTTTCCAAAAACATCTGAAGCTGGTAAAAATCCAGAGTAGGGAGAATTTATATCCAGATTCCACATGGAAAATCTTATGTCTGTGATTTCCCCAATAACAACATCTCCCCTCTTTGGAATGTATTTACTCTGTAAGGGTATTACACTTATTTTTTTGTCTCTTATGGCCACAAGACCTACAAGGGCGGAGCATATATTATTATCTTCCCTGAAAGTCCCTCTTCCTGAATGATATTCCTCGTCTGCCAGAACGTCACCTGGAATTACTATTTCCTTATCATCTACAAATATCACATTCTGCCTCCTTTACGTGGACTGTCTAAAAAAATAAGATTAATTAGAGGACGGATCATCTAACAACTTATCATTATTTAATCAGTTTTGTTTCCACTTGTCCCCTTGTAAGTTCGCTCAGCTTCGTGTAAAAACTGTCTTGCAAGCCCCCAGGTATTTCGATAACTGCAACCCATGAACCATCCTGCTGCCATTCTTCCTTTTTTATGGTACCAAATTCAGATACTGCTCCATAGGCTTTTCCTGTGAAGTCTCCAGGTATCCTCACCGCAACCTTCACCTTCTCAAATCTTATGGGTATTTTGGTTCGTATGGCTTTGAGAACTGTTTTAACCTGTTCATCAACGCTTTTAAATGGATCAACATGGATCCTGCACTCATCCATGGCTATTTCGATCCTTCTTGCAGGATGTGGAAGTTTTGTCTGGGGGTTTATTGATTCGCGTGTGATGGTTGCAACGATCATCTTTCGCTTTTCTTCCTGCATTTCCTTACGCTGCTGGGCAGTTAACTGGACCTGTCCCTTTTTTATTATGGTTGCAGCAGCTTCTAGAGGATCAATTGTGCTGAAGGCCTTCATCATGGCTTCTTCAGAGGCTTTATCCCCCTTATGTGCATCTTTAAATATTTCCTCAACTGCAAGTATCTCTTCGATTTTTATTTCTTCGCCTTTTTTAAAGTCCGATGCAAGATCTGGATCTACAAGGATCTCGAAGTGTTCCCCATAGTACTCCAAACGGGCTATAACTGCATCTTCAAGGGTAACCATAGTTTATTCCTCTTCTTCTTCCTTAGATTTTCGGATGAGGAGTTCTTCAACGTGTTCTGCTATTTCATCGTCTGAGATTTTTTTGAATTTTTTGTCTTTGGCTTCAATGAGTGCAATTTCAACGCTTTCTGGGGTTGTTTTGCCTTCAGTTGCCTCATACACAGCATCTAATGCCAGTTCAATGGCTTCATTGAGTTTTATATCTTCATGATACTTTTTCTCAAATTCATCCATTGCCACCTGCCTTCCAGCACCAATTGCAGTTGCCTTGTATTCAATTAAAGCACCGCTTGGATCTGTTTCAAAGAGTCTGCATCCTGAATCGTTAACTCCACCTATTATAAGGGCTGAACCGAATGGTCTGACCCCTCCGTGCTGGGTGTACATCTGTTTCATGTCGCATATTTTCTTTGCAAGGCCTTCAACTCTTATGGGTTCGTTGTAGGTTATCTTGTTGATCTGTGATTCCATCCTGGCTTTTTCAATGAGGGATCTTGCATCTGCCACCAATCCAGAGGTTGCAGCTCCTATGTGGTCGTCTATCTGGAATATTTTTTCTATAGATTTAGGTTCCACAAGTTTACTTGTTGGCCTTTTATCAACCACGAGTACGATTCCCTCGCTTGATTTTACACCTAATGAAGTTGTACCTCTTTTTACAGCTTCTCTTGCATATTCAACCTGAAATAGCCTTCCATCTGGACTAAATACTGTTATAGCCCTATCATATCCTGCTCCTGGAAACGGTTGCATATATAATACCTCTCTATCTTTTTCTCAAATAAGAAATGAAATTCAATCTGAACTGTGACATTTAAATCTAAATCTCATCCATTTTTTATTTTTTCCATCCAAGTCATATCCACTATATGGACTTAGGGATGATTGACGGAGGAGATCTAAATTTATTACCACATTTATATCATCAGACCGTCTATTTATAAACCATTTTATATAAAATATTTTGAATCTTAATCCAAACTATTTATTCATCTTATTTTCATGGTTTAATAAACTTTTTTATTGCAGATTTAATGGTCCCTGAAATTCCCAGGGTGTGAAACACAATTCTTCGACCCCGGAATCTGGTTATTGTTGGAATTATCCCCATAACAGATTCTAGTTCATCACGATTACATCGGAAAATTCCCTTCATAACAGTTTCATTGGGATTGGAGTGACATTTCCATAGTTTAACTATCCATAAATCAAAGCGGCTAGTACCGCAAGCCCCGTAAAGGTCCTGTGAAGCTTCACCAATAAGGAATATCACATCATCACGCTTCAGTGGGGCTTGGGATATCACCTCAAATGCAACGTACCTCTTCTTTACACGAAGGGTTGGTGGGAGTATTTTAAGCTTCATCTAAATCATCTGCAGCATAACTTTATTTAACATGGAATTATTTAGTTTATTTATCTGAATTAATACAATTTCTATGATATTTTACTTTGATTATAATCTGAATAGTTGTATTTTTATTTTTAATGAATATTAACATGATTGTACTGATAATTATAAGTCAATCATGGATTGATGATTATGGAATGATAATATGAAGATAAGATAGTGATAATAATAATAATTTTAAAGGTTCTTAATTCTTGAGGTTTTATAAGATAGATCGATGATCAGGTAGTAATAGTTCTAACACCATTGACAATAACACTGCTTCTCAGTTCTCCCCGTTTTATTATTTCCATGGGAGTTTTAGATAGTGTTTCAATTGCCTCTTCCTTCGTCAGCCCAAAACATCTTGAAAGTGCAGTTACATCCTGGGGAGTTCTGAGGTCGTAAATAGATCCTGCAGCACATGTGGTTAGAAGTGGAAAATTGAACTTTCTTTGAAGCTTCACGATCTGGCGGAATTGATTTAAAACTCTGTACCGATTTTTAGGATTTGTTCGGAGAAGATATTTGAGGTTTAGCTCAACTGCAACACTGTTTTCTGCAGCTTTTTTTGCAAGTACCTGGTTCATTCCACTGTCCCTCCGATTCTTGTAGGGTTGGGATAACACATCAATACGTGGATCTTCACATGCAGCCCGGTTTATCTTCAGATCTCCTCCCTGAACAATAACAACATCTGCACTTTTGCGAAACTTTTGAACCTTTCTTTTAAGGGCTTCAGGGTTTTTTGCAGTGATTTCAACACCACTGTAGATCCTGAAACTATGGTTTCTGGAGTTCTCATTCCCATGCAGATGCCCTGAATCATGGAAATGTTTACTGGAGCCTTTCTCTGAAGAGGCTTCATCTAACTGTTCTCCACCAAATTCTTCCTTTAACTCTTGAATATGGTTTAGAAAATCCTTGTCATAATCATCCAAATATTTGACAACCGCTACTCCAGAATAACCTAATCTCTCTGCTTCCATAATGAGTTTTTTACCACCATGGAAGTGAAAATCGAAAAACATATTGTTCACCAAGCATTTTTTTTATGTACATTCTGGAATGATTATTTTTAAAGCAGTTTAATCAAAGATTTAAGGAATTTGATCAACTTTCATTGGTACTTAACTCCAATAAAAGGTTTTCTGCAGACTTCTTTCAACAGATGATCGTTTAAGATCTTTAAGGATTCCTTTAGGGTTTTTGAAGTTAAATGATTTTTAAGGCAAAAAAATGTTAAACATCAAACATTTCCCTTGCAAGCTTCAGTGCGATCTCCTTTTTTGCAGGGTAGGCAGCCATCTTAACCTTAACATGGATAGAATCACCATGCTCCACCACCTTCAAATCTCCAAGGTACGCCCTTTGCTTGTCAAATCTTAAAAATAGATTTCCTTTATTATCTATTTTGTTTTCTAGTTGATGTAAAATCCTTTTTTTATCAGGATCAGATAGTTCATTTAAAATCTGGACAAAATCGCGGGTTTCCCTTTTTCTTGTGATCTTGTCGCTTAAAATTAAAACAGAATTTTTATAGTAACCCTCTGTGAGTTCACTTTGGGGTGAAGAAGAAGGAAAAAGGGTTTTAATCGCAGTTTCCACTTTTTCCTGGTTTTCTGTTCCATAAACAAATGCTCTGTATGAGATGTTATGGATCATTGCTTACCTTGCCTTCTCTGAACCTTTTCCTTTAACTCGGAGTCCCCTTGTTTTTTTACCCTCACTTGTAAGGCCTCTGAACACACGGCTTGTGTGCTGTTTCTCACAGATCCAGTTGATCTTTGGATCGTTTTTGATTGAAGGGCTGTTTGGGTCAACCAGAATTACTTCGAAGAATTTGAATTTTCCATCTTCCCATACCCAGTATGAGTTAAGAACTTCAAGGTTGGGGTATTTTCTTGCAACCCTTTCTTCTGCAATTCTTTTGATGGATTTTTTAGGGGTTATTTTATTAACACCCATTCTTTTAGGCTTCCTACCTGCTGTGAATCTTGTTTTTCGCCTTCCACCTCTGCGGACTCGAATTCTTGCAACGACATATCCTTTTTTGGCTTTGTAGCCTAATGATCGTGCTCTGTCGATCCTGGTAGGTCTGTCTATTCTCTTGATTACACTTTCTTTTCTCCAGACTGGAGCTCTTTCATGCATTAACTCCTTGACGTAGGAGTCGTCTGGGTTTTTCCATGCATCTCTTATATACTTGTACATTAAATACACCTCTTTTGTTCAGCTTTCGCCACATCCAGGGATTATAAGTCCCAAAATAGGTTTGATATCATTTAAGACATCAATTGTTGAATACAATCTTAATTGATCAAAATGATCTTAAAATTATATTTTTACATCACCAAAATAAGCGATGATCACTATTGGTTAATTCTATTTAAAAAGCTTTACCCTTCAAATCCAACAGTACATTATATTTCGAAAAACCATTATTTAAATTAAACGGACCGATCAAAAAGAAATTCAAAAAAAGAGGAAAATGGTTGGTTAATTCGTATTATTCTGCTACTTTGTACAGTATTCTTACAGCCTTTGTAAATGCTGGTTTTCCAGCTGTTAGGAGCACAACCCTTAAAACATCCATTATTTCATCCTTGGTTATGTTAAGCTCCTTCATACCGCTTAAAATTTGTTTCTTTATAGCTCTATCATCAGAAGAAGCTGCAGTTATAGCTATGGCCATTAGTTTCTGTGTTTTGTAGTCCAGAACCTTTCCTGTGTAGCAGACATCGTTCAATGCAACACTGATGTCGTAAAGATCTGGGTAGTCCTCTTTAATATGGCTCATTCCTTTACTAAAAAATACTTCGTCTTTCATTAAAAGCCTCCAAAAAACATCTTAGCTAAAATATCTTATGTAACATAATTTATGATCTTCAGATAATATAAGTTTAACTTAACTATGTGAAATCAAGGTTTAAAACTGTTTTATAAACCCAAAAATGTTCATAAATATTTTTTTTAATAATTTAAACTCTTTAAAACTTTGAAGTTTTAAATTTTAAATCTTTTAAATCGATGATTTTTAAAAATAAGAATTAAAATAAAAAAATAAATCGGAGGTTCTTTTAAAGTTTTTAAGAAAATTAAAACCAATTTTTAAAGTTCAATAGGTTTTGAGATATTAAAGTGCTCCTTTGTTCTCTCTTCCTTCCCTCATACCAGTTCCTGCTTCACGGCGGAGTTTATCTGGTTTGAAGAGCATTTTAACAACGTTGTCTGCATGTTCCCGTGCACGGTTTTCTGCAAGTTGTTTAAGATCCTTATCATCCAATCCTTCATCTTCATGGACAAAAACCTCAATTATATGGGTGTTCGTCATGAGCTGTGCATTTATAAGGCCAGTTGATGCTTCATGGGCACATACTTTGTCCATTTTTTCAGGGCCAGGCATTCCAAATGCCATGACCAGTTCACAGCCCTCCTCCTCTATGAGTTTTTTGGATGCCACAGGCAGGTCCTTCACACCAGGCACTGTGCTCCGTATGAAGTTTATGTTGCCGATCTGTCCTTTTATCTGGTCAAGGGCAGCACTTGCCATATCAAAACGTGCAAATGTAGTGTCACAAATTCCTATTTTCATTTTATCACCAGAATTTCAATGAATATTTTTTAAAAAATGATATCTTCTCAAATTTTAGTTTAAGATTTCCTTAAAATTAATGTTAGTTAATCCTGAATTTATTAATATTGTATTTTTAAGTTAATTTAAGTTAAATTATTAATATTAGTCCATATAATATTAAATCCTCATTGTTTTACTGTCAGAATTCTTATCATCAAATCTATTTTTTGTTTGAACTTAATTTATAAAATAGGTATGTAAAATAAATTTTGAAGTGATTAAACTTAATAATTGAAATTAATTAAGAAAAATATTTTAAGTTGGTCTAAAAATAAAAGCTGTAAAAAAAATAAAAAATAGAAATGATTAAGACTAATCATTTCTTTCTAGGAACTAAAACTCCACCTAAAACCATTAAAACTGCCATTACAATGTACTGGAGTGGAACTCCTGTTTTTTGCATTGGAACTGTTTTAACTGATTCTGCTGCGTTTACAACACCATTAGAAGGATCTTGTACAACAACTACGCTTGATGATGCTAAATCATTTGAGATAACTGCGTCGTAGTAGGTTCCAGTTTCTATCCTTGAAGCCGTGTTGTTTATGTTCACATTGGATTTTATGGTCCCTGTGATCCTTAGGAACGCTGATGCTCCAGATTCCATGTTTCCAATGCTCCATATGCCGGTTGCAGAATTGTAAGTTCCTGCAGAAGGCGTTATGACAACATTTAGAAGTTCTGAAGGAATTACATCCCTTATCTGAACGTTGGTGGCTGTTCCTGGACCGTTGTTTTTCACTGTAACCGTAAAAGTTACCTTATTTCCAGGGTTTGCTGATGTTTTGTCAACGCTCTGGGAAACTGTGATATCTGCTGCAGGTACCTGAACAGGTGCATTGCCGGCCATGTAAAACCAGAAGGTTTTGTTTGCAACAACATTTATGTCTGCAGTTGTGTTGAACTGTTTGAAGATCACTGAACTGGTGCTATTTCCAAAGTTAAAACCTGCAAGGGATCCATCAGGATCTGATGAAGTTACAGAATCATTTGCCCACTGTAGATCACCGTAGGAGAATCCTACAAAGCCACTCTTTGTGAGTATGAGCTGGAACGTGTTGTAGAAGGGATCTTCATCAATGTTCATTACATGATCCCACGTGAAGATTGCCATGTCATCTGTTATCTTACAGTGAAGCTTTCCACTATTAGAGTTATCAGTGTAGATATCGTTCCAGAAGGGTGTTATTAACATTACACCAGCATTGTTTGGTATTGCAGGTTGATATGTAGAGTCTGGATATTCCGTGGTGAACTGGACGTATCCGTTGTTGTTAACCCGTAGGCTGTTGTAAGTGTTTCCGTAGTAACTAATGTTGAAAGGTAGTGTTATCACGCCTGTTGTATGATCATCGTTACCGTCAAGGATTATATCCCCGATGTCAGAGTAACTGAGCCCTGGGAGCGTTTCGTTTGAGCTTAACACTGCCATGGTCGATGCCACAACACTGTCAGTTAATGTGCTGTTGCTCACAGAGACTGCTGTTAAGATCACATTATTAACGTAACCTGTGTAATCTGATGGTGCGGTTACTTCAACCATGAATTCCTTTGAAGCTCCAGAAGCTAAGCTCACTATCCATCCATCACCAGTTATGTTAGAAGTTATATCGTTTCCACCGGTGAGTGCATCGAAGTACTTTACTGTCCAGGAAGCGTCGGTTGTGGTGGCCGTTATGTTAAAACCATCCATTGTGTTTCCGTTGTTCTGAATTTTAATATTGTAAACTGCTGCAGTGGTGTTGTTAGCAAAACCCATCTTGGTTTGAGCAGTAGTATTGTTGTAAATAGCGTTACCAATGTATTGGCTGTCTGTAACATTTTTGATCTCTAAATCAGGCTGATTTGCAGCGGAAACTGATCCACAGCATGCTAAGACAAAAACGGATGTGATTATAAACAGAAGAAACCTTTTATGTATATTTTGGTTCACATTTTTCACCTCCTTTTAAGTTTTAATATACATACTTGTTTTAATAGGTTAGATTCACTATAAAAAATTATCTAAATATTATCAGTGTGTTGTGCTCATACTCACAAAGAAAAGAATTTCAAGAGTATCGTAATTAAAGGAAAGCGTTTAAAATTATTATTAAACTTTCAAAAGAAGTTTCAAGGATTTCATTTTATTATTCAAAAGCATGAAAAAGGTTAAACACTATAAAAAAAACATGAAAAACAGTTATTTTATGATATAAAAGGATATAACATCAAAATATCTGAAAAAAATTAATAATCAATCAAAAAAGAAAAAAATAAACTAATTTAATGATTTAAATCTTGATTTAAACCATTTTAAATTCCAAATGACTTCTTCAGAAGTTCAACGTTCACTGCTCCTGCACGGAACATTTCACCAGTTCTGAGGTCGTTTATAACAACTTCTGCAGGTGCGAACATTCCCTTGTCTATTTTGTAGAAGTCAAATTCAGCTTCCTTGAAGACATCGTAGAATGGTTTACCAAATCCATCTGAGGATGCAGATGGTAATTTTTCAGCAACGTCTTTTATGTCATCTCCTTCTTCAGATTCTACGTAGTAGTAGGTTCTACCTCCGAATAGAACTGCATCGTTGGTTTTACCCATTGCCTTGAGTCCATCTGGGTCAACTGGTGCTATTGGTGCTATACCTGCTGCATGTTTAACCTTTGTGACGTCGAATTTGAGGAATTCAAGCATCTTGTAGGTTCCGTTTTCAACTACCCTTCCAGCTATCTGGATTGAACCAACAAGGGATGATGTTGGTGCAACGAGGAGGTAAACGTTTTCTGGTGAAACACCACAGTCTGATGCTATTGAATCTGCTACGTCTGCTCCAGGTAATTTATCAGCTTCGAGTGTTAATATTGCAAGGTCTGCATCATCTTTGTATCCTATTTCTTTGTAGGTTTCTGCAGGTTTGAGTGCAAGGGCCCTTGCAGGTCCGGATCCAAGTGCGAAGAAGTCACCTACACTGACTGACCATCCTGCTTTCTGTGCTCCGAGTGTTGATATTGCAGGGAAATCTGTTTTTATCTTAACTGAAGGTATTGCAAAGTTCTCTGAAAGGTCACCGGGTATGGATATTCCCACCTCTGCCAGTCCACCGAGACAGATCTTCGTGTAAAGTTCTCCAGCTTTAAAGCTTCCTGCAACGTTCACCCCACAATCAATTACTGTTGCACCGTTATCGAGTTTTGAAACTGCTACGTTGAGTTCCTCTGCATTCTCCATCATCTGATCCAATGTTTTTTTTGCTTCAAGATTGACACTTACCATTGTTTCACCTCATAAATTCAAATTTTAACATCCTCATAAATTGAACATTCAATAAAGTGAAGAGTTAAATTCAATTTAATATTCAGTTTGATTTTTTAATTTAATTCAGTTTAATCCAACAAGATGTTTAAGTTTTTTTATTTTATTTTTCGAAGTCACACGATTCAAAATTAAAAATAATAAAATCAAGTATATAACTTAAAAATCCTTTATTAAGAATTTAAATTGATTAAAAATAAATTTAAAATGAAAAGTAGAGTGAAAGTAATTGAAAAAGTTGATTTTTAAGATTTAAACCTCTTCCGCCTCTTTGAAGTTCACTTCATAGATATGGGCACTTATTGAGTGGATGGTGAGTGTTCCAACCTCAACCCCAATCTGGTCTGCTGCGTACTGGGCCAGATGACTGAGTCCCACTGCATTTGGGAACCATGCCCCGTAGATGTCATGTGATCTCCACAGTCCGGTTGTGTGAAGCTTGTCGTCGCGTATCTTGAAGTCAACGAGTATCATGCAGGGCACTTCATCATTTGCTGTGTCTGTAGGAGGGTCCCATGTTATTGATATGGCCCTTCTTGATTCCTTGCAGTTTTTAAGTCTATTTATTGCTTCCTGTATCTGATCTATACCCTGGAAGTGTGCCCTTAACCTGTTGCCGTAGGTGTAAACGAATCCCTGTCTGTCATCAGAGATGAACTGTTCAGCATATTTATCAAGTTTTTCACCGCTCCAGAAGTATCCTTCAGGGGGTTCTGTGTCAAGGGGGTTTTTAACCATCACCATTGTGTTTAAAAGTTCCTTGGTCAATGAACCTCGTTCATCATTTATCTCAGCACCTTTCTTCACTATAGTTTTTACAAGGGCTTTCCACCCTTCCTTTATGGTTGGTACCTTCTTTAGGATAGCCATCCTACCGCCTCCGTCATTGCTTTGAGTTTTGAGAATGCAGCTTCTTTTGGAAGCATTTTCATTCCACAGTCAGGGTCAATTATGAGGTTATCTTTTCCAAGAGCTTCCAAGCCCTTTTTTATGAGTTCTAAAACCTTTTTGGGATCCTCAACTTCCTTCTTCTTGGTGTCGATGCATCCAAATCCTATCTTCTTATCCTTGATGAGGCCTTTATTTGCTGCTTCTTCAAGAACATTTATATTTTTAGGGATTCCTGCAAATTCACAGTCTACTATGTCAACAGGAAATGTTAAAAGTTCCTCAAAAACATCACTTATATCTCCACAGACGTGCATTGCTGTTGGAACCTTCAGATCCTTTGTTATAATTTCAATAGCTTTTTTTGCAGTTTTTATATCTGGCAGTCCAGTTGAAAGAAATGGTTCATCGATCTGAATGTAAACTGCCCCTGTTCTTTCTAAAAATTCTGCTTCCTTCTTTAAAGCATACGCTAAATCAATTACAGCTTTGTCCTTGCTCTTGTAAAATCCTTCAAGCAGGGATGAAAAAACCAGGGTTGAAGGACCTGTTATTATGCCTTTAACTCCTTTAACACCCTCTTCGATTTTGCAGGGATTGGAGCTGTATTCCTTGGAGATGCCTTCAGCAATCTTCACTGCATATTTGAGGTCTTCAGCAGATATGGATACTGGGGAGGGTTTAATTTTCCCAACGATCTTGGGAGTGTTGCCTTCAACAGTCATTCCTGGAATGGCCTTTGCAAAGATCTCAACCATCCCATCCCTTACCTGTCCATCAGATATGATATCAATTCCTGCTTCTATTTGATCCCGCACAGCAAGTTCTATTGCAGGTTTGTATCTGTCGTAGGTTCCAAAAAAACTCGAAAGTTTTTGAGATAGGGATGATGGTTCTTCTGGTAACGCTGGATAACTTCCAACAACTGTGGTTAACATTTTTCAATCCACTGCAACTAATTTGATCCTTGATAGCTCTTCTTCATCAATTGGAATTTCCACAACCGCTGTCCCATGGCATGGTTTGGTGTATGGAATCATGACCCTACTATTTTCTTCATCGATTCCTATTGGTACAGGTGGAAGGCCAATTATACGGGCACCAAGTATTTTTTCTCCAGGATTCACGTGAATAACTTTGACTGCTTCCTTTTCAATGAGTTTAGCGCAGTCTTTAAATCCAGATCTTGAAGTCAGTATTCTATAATCCTCTGATTCCTGCAGGTAAGTTTCAAGACAGAACGTCATTTTTATTCCTCCAGTTCCTTAACAGCCCTATCGAATTTAACTCTGAGGGGTGTTGGATTATGATAAGCCCTTACAGCTATTATTTTAGCATCAGTATTTTCTGAAACTGCTTTCTGGAATTTTTCAAGAAGCTCATGGTCCTTTTCAAATACCAGTGCAATTGAATCTGTGTTCAATATATGGTAAAAGGTTACGAAGTAGGAAACTGCAGCATCCTTGTGAACAAATCCCACGAGAAGATCGTACTGTTCGGGTTCAAGGTTTTCAAGGCAGGATTCTATGTCTATCTTGTTCTTTACGTACAGTTCTTCTGGATCCGAAACCTCCAGAAGCTTCATTGCAGAGGGCGTGCTTGCAACCGTGACTTCGTATCCCATTTTCTGGAGTTTATAGGTCGAATAAACTGCCATTGGAGTTTGTGACGGTGCTTCCGGACATCCTAACAATATAAGGGCTTTTTTCATGATTCATCCTCCATTCTTATCATACTATTGTTATACTCAGTTTATTAACCTCTGTATTTTTAAACTCATAATTTATGCTCAATCTTTTTTAACAACAAGTACATGTGCAACCACCAGTGCACTCAGGAACATGAATGTTAAAAGAGCGGTTCCATTGATTGAACGATTCATCAGGAATAATCCAACAAGTGCTTGGGATATAAAAGCAGTTAAAGAACCTATAAGAAGAGCTTCCCTTCCTAAATAGTTTCTGTTACCCCTCTCCCTTTTTTCTCTGTAGACCTCCAGTATCTTGAATCCTGAAACCATTACAAAAACACACCATGCAAGCAGAAGTATCATGACTATGTATCCAAAGTCGTATGCAAATCCAAATATCCCAGGTAACATGTAATCTATTACATCCTTTTTTGTAACGAGTATACCAAAGAAAACAGGAAATGGTAGTCCGAACAACATTATCATGGATATTGGTAGGGATATGTATCCACTGGAGCTCCCCATGTCCTCTGCTCCCCAGTAACTTGATGTTGGTACATGGCCGAAGAGTGTGGTGTTCTTTATAACCATTTCAACACTTGAAATTGCGTTGGTTTGAATTCTTTCAATCCTGAGAAGAGGACTCAAAACCTGCATTGAAAGGAGTCTTGAAAGGAGTTCAAGGGATCCGAAACCTGCTAAAACAACTGCAATCCCCAATACTATCCTTTTTACTGTGAAAATAGATTTCTGCCTGAGGGATTTTGAGATTACAAATAAACCTATAACCAATCCTAAAAACCACAGTAGAAGGAAAGATCTGTGCATTAATCCTCCCACAACAGTTATGATAACTATGAGAAGTATCGTAAATCCCTTAAGATTTCTAACCTTTATTCCAACTTCCTGCATCATTGGTAATGCTGCGAGGAGTGTTATAACCGCTAAAAGGGCTAAAGGTCCATAGGGATGTGTGAATTCATGGTGGGTCATACCAGGTAAGAAAAGGAAAAGTGCATCTGCACCAAAAAGCATGGTTAGACCAACACCTAAAATCAAAGCGAAAAAGAGCACTAGGCTCAATGAAACTGGTACTATGTTCAGAAGTAGCATCACTGCAACTTGTATAAAAATTGCCACTTCCAATATGAATTGAAGATTAGTTTGAGCGATTAAAGCCATTTTATTCCTCCAAATCCCTCTGGACTTAATTAAAGTTATTTTTTATTATTTTTAAATTTTAGTATAATTTTAAAGTGAAATTCTTATTTATAAGTGTTTTATGTGTGATGATTAGTAAAAAGTATAGCTTCTATACATTATTTGAAGATATTATTCAAAGAGGATACGAGTTATGGATAAGCTAAATTCTTTTCAGTAATCTTAAAGGAGTATTGATCTTAAACCATTTTGAAGAAAACTACCCTGTGATTTCCAGGGCCGTTGTAATCCCTTGCAACCTTCAGCCCATTGATGTTCATTGTTTGATCAGTTTCGTACTCAGTAAAACCTAAACTTTTGTAAAATGAAATTGCAACCTTGTTTCTGGGATTTGTTACAAGAAAAACTTTTCTGCAGCCAGCATCATTCAGAACTTCAAATAAATTCTTAAGAAGGCAGGAAGCAAAACCTTCCTTTTTAAAACCGGGTTTTACACATAAAAGGTGAATGTATGCTTCGTTAAGATCTTCTTGTGAAATAAATCCGAGTAAAAAGCCCATTATTCCCTTTCCATGGTCTTCAGCTACGAATGATGTTTTTTTAAAGAATTTTGTGAACAGGTGATACACTGAATTTTTTTCTGTTATCATTGGACTGCACTTTCCTGCAAGTTCCGCAATTTGGGTTAGATCTCCATCCTCCAAATTTCTTATTTTAATATTTTTCATGATAGTCCTCCATGAACATGAAATAGCACACTTGAAGTAGCATTAAGTTTAAATATCACGAAGTTAAATCCAATTATACGGGCTGGTAGCTCAGGCGGTAGAGCGTCGCCTTGGCATGGCGGAGGCCCCGGGTTCAAATCCCGGCCAGTCCATCTATTTTAATTGATTTAAAGATATTTTAAATGATTTATTTATTTGCTATTTATGGGTGGCATTGAAAATACTGTAATTCTAAAAGCTTTAAAGATTTAAGTTAAAAAAAAACTAATCTTAAACCTTCAATTCTTTCATGAACTTTTCTATTGTACCAATGATTTCATCAAGCCCTTTACCAGTCTTTAGACTACTTTTTATAACTACTGCATCAGGGTTTAGCTCTTTAACATCACTGACCATTTTGTCCTGGTCTGCTCCAACTGCATCTGCAATATCAACCTTGTTGATGACAACCATGTCTGCATCCTTGAATATAAGGGGATGTTTTTCAACTGTGTCGTCTCCCTCGCTGACACTTATAACAACCATTCTTATGTGGGACCCAAGGTCGAAATCCACGGGGCATATGAGGTTTCCAACGTTCTCTATAAATAACAAGTCTATGTCTTCAAGTGGAAGGTCTCCAAGGGCGTGCTCCACAAGATGGGCATCTAAGTGGCATTCTTTACCAGTGTTCAGCCCTACAACAGGTGCTCCATATTTTTCAATTCTTCCTGCGTCGAACTTGCTTATAACATCCCCTGCTATAACACCTATTTTGTAGTCCATTTTCTGGATCAGGATTTCAAGAAGTGATGTTTTTCCAGAGCCTATTGCTCCTAAAACATCAATTGAAAATGTATCTGCTTTATCAAATATTCTCTGGTTTCTTTTTGCAAGTTTTTTGTTTGCAACCATAATGTCGTGCTGTATCTCAATATCTGCAACTTTATGCATCTTAATCACTCTTTTTTACAAATCAAGTACCAAATTTAAGTTACTTAGAATCTTTAATTATTTAGATTAATTATTTAAAATTTTTATTCTTTAAAATCAAACCAAAATCCACATCTGATCGTTACAGCATGTGAAATGTATCTAAATTAATGTTTAATGAATCTTAATCATCTTCTTTTTCTATTTTAATGTTCTTAACGTTACATTCCCGTCCTGCAGTTATTTCTAAATCTCGTTCACTACATTCAGGACATTTAACAATTGCCATGTAATGATCTGAATCATCCATATTTGCAGGTCCAGTGTAATCACATGAATTACATTTAATTTCGACTGAAACTTCTTCTATGTTGATAGTTGCATTTTCAAGCAGTGTGTTTTCAACTAGAACATCTAAAAGAAATTTAAGCTGCTCTGGATTGAGCATTGTAAGTTTTCCAACTTCTACGGTAGCTTCAATTATCTCTGTAGCATCATTTTTCTCTGCAACGTCCAGAATTGTTTTAACCATAGCGTCAGCCATTGAAAGTTCATGCATCCTGCCACCTCATTTATCATAATTTTGTTTTGATCCATAATTTCTATAAATATTAGGGATCGTGATCCTAGATAATCCTACTATTAGAGGAATCTCATTAATAAATTTAACAAATATTTTTTTAAAATATATTATTTAATGGATTGAATGGATTACCAATTCCAGTACTGGGAGATCCATTATTTTATCATCTTGTAATTGTTTAACCAAAAATTCATAAACAATGGTTTTAATAAGTTAAGAACATGATATTTGAAGTTTACAATGATGATATAAATTGTTACAGGTGGTTATTTTGATAATAGGTGGATCTGCTTCACAAAAATTGGCTGCAAAAATTGCATGGGAACTTGAAGACACTTTATGTCCCGTGGAAACTCGTAAATTTCCTGACGGAGAAAGATACCTTCGCATAAAAGAGGATGTGGAGGATGGTGCTGTTGTTGTTCAATCAACAGGTTATCCTCAGGATGAAAACCTTATAGAACTTTTTTTAATCCTCAAAACCCTCCAAGATATGGCTGTGGAAGATGTTAAGGTTGTGATACCCTACTTCGGATATGGGAGGCAAGAGCGAAGATTTAAAGATTTTGAAGCAGTTTCAGCATCTATAATGGCAGATATGATCGAATTTTGTGGTGCATCTGAGCTTCTGTGTGTTAACCTGCATGAAGATGATATCCGGGACTTTTTTGACATTCCAGTGCACAACCTTTCAGCAATGCAACCCCTTGCAGAACACATCGGTGCAAAATTTGAAGATCCTGTTATCGTTGCCCCTGATAAAGGTGCTCTCAGCTTTGCAGAGGAAATTGCAGGAATTTTAGGCTGTGAGTGTGACCACATGGAGAAAACCAGAATATCACCAGAAAAGGTTGAAACCAAACCTAAAAACATGGATGTTAAAGGCAGAGACACTGTGATAATTGATGACATCATAAGCACAGGTGGTACAATAGTTAACGCTACAAATATTTTAAGGAAACATGGTGCAGAGAGTGTTGTTGTGAGCTGCGTCCACCCTGTCCTCGTGGGCGATGCACTCCTGAAAATATTCGCTGCAGGAGTGGACGATGTTATAGGGACAGACACCCTCCGATCCGATGTCAGCACTGTTTCCATTGCAGGAATCGTTGCTCAAAAGCTCAGGGAAATTTAAAACATTTAAAATTCCCTTTTTTTACATTCCAATGTCATTTTTAAGCCATAATATCATTATAAATAAGTACTAGTTTTAAAATAAGAAATTAACTCCTTAAAATCACTGCCATTGCAGTAATATTTCTAAAAATTGTTTTATTTAAAAATATATTAATAAAACGAATAATTTAATAAAATAAATAAGGATAAAATAAGGAAAGATTCCTGTAAGAATGAAATCTTGATTAAACCCTGAGAAGTGGGAATTCAATAAGGGTTTGTGGTCTGTTTTCAGGTGCACATATACCTTGAGACGCTTCAAATCCATTTTTACTATTTTTAGAAGCTTTTTGCATATCTTCCCTCTGTTCAGGTGTGTAATCTCCAAAGTAAAGTTCTTCTCTCTCCACTTCACCCGTCACAATTTTAAGGAGATCATACTCCACAGGGCAGTTTTCAATGGAAGGCACCAAAAAGCAGCCCTCTTTACTCACATCCTGTTCAACATTCACTTTCCATCCTACCTTACCTACGGCTGCATGGTTCAGCATTTCAGCCATGGATCCGTTGTTTGGTGTGACGTATCTTGCAGTGTTCTCAAAATCAACACATGTTGCACTCGGCACATCATCAGATTCTTCACCTAATTTGTAGCTGCCGTTGGCACGTACCGTGAAAAGAGGGACTTCAGCAGCCTCATCCATAAATGTTTTGATCAATATTTCCCATGAATCCTCTGAAAACACTGCTTCTCTCTTTATGTACATAACTGTTCCATCAGGGTTTTTAAGGGTTTCAGATTCTTTACTCTGCCATTTACCATTTAAATCTGCTTTTTTAATCATGATAATTTCCTCCAAATTGAAAAAAACATTGAAATGTTTTGAAGTGCAGATACACTGCGCATTAATTTACATGAATTTAATGTTAAACTTGATCTAACCTTACATAATTAATTTTTGTAAATAATGATGAGTAACAGATTATAGTACTGTTCATAATCGTTTCAATCGTTTTTTTCAATACTGAACTTCAGTGATATAATATGAAAAATAGATATAATAAAAAAATAGATTGTTTCTGGCTTAATTAGTTGATTTTAATGAATTATTAATACAATAAATTGAAATAAATTGAAAATTAAAGGAGTAAAACTTGTAGGTTTTATTCTCCCTTAGTTTATTTCTTTTATTCCCTTTTATTTGCAGGTTCTATGTTGATGGATTTTCCCTTGATCCTGGCACTGTTCATGAGGGAGAACACTTCACTTGCACTTGCCTCTGGAACTTCAACAAAGGAGAACTTGTCAAATATGTCTATTTTACCAATGTTTGAACTTGAAAGGCCGGTTTGTTCAGCTATGGCTTTAACAACATCTTTGGCTTTGATCCTCTGTTTACGGCCGATGTTGATGAAGAATCTGACCATTCCTGGTGCAGCTCCTGTGTCTCCAAATTCTTCTTCATTTGGAGCATTAGAAGGACTTTCCCTTGTCATGACGATTTTTAGAAGAGCTGCAGCCATTTCAACTGAACTGTAATCTTCTTCCATCATCTTTTCAACTAAACGAACCTCCTTCTCAAGATCATCTGTGTTCATAACGTGCTTGATCCTTTCAAGGAATTTGTTGGTTTTTATTTCTTGAACATCCTTGACTGAAGGTATCTGTTGCTGTTCTATCTTGGTTTTGGTGTACTTCTGTATGTCCCTGAGCTGATATATCTCCTTTCCAGAAACAAAGGTAAATGCCATTCCAGTCTTACCAGCCCTACCAGTTCTTCCTATCCTGTGGACGTAATATTCATCATCGTTAGGCACGTCGTAATTGAAGACCGCTTCAACATTTTCAACGTCAATTCCCCTTGCAGCAACATCTGTTGCAACCAGAACTTCCACTTTTCCGTTTCTGAACTTGGACATTACCCTGTCCCTCTGGTTCTGGGTCATATCACCATGAAGACCGTCTGCAGCATATCCCCTTATCTGAAGGTGTGTAACAAGTTTGTCAACCCTTCTTTTGGTGTTACAGAAAACAAGTGATAACTGGAAGTTGTGTATATCCAGAAGACGTGATAGAACCTCAAGTTTCATTTTCTCCTTGACTTCGAAGTATATCTGCTGGATCTCAGGTACTGTTAATTCCTGATGAACCACTTTAAGGAATTCTGGGTCTTCCAGGTACCTGCGTGTTAAGTTGAGAATGTCACGGGACATGGTTGCTGAGAAGAGTAAGGTCTGTCTTTCCTCAGGCATTTCGCTTAAAACGAATTCTATGTCTTCTCTGAAACCCATGTCAAGCATTTCATCAGCTTCGTCAAGGACCATCATTTTAACGCTGCTCATGTCAAGGGTTCTTCGTCCCATGTGATCCATTACACGTCCTGGTGTTCCTATTATGATCTGCACTCCTTTTTTAAGGGCGTTGATCTGCCTGTCTATTGGTTGTCCACCATATATTGGAAGTACTTTAATTTTCTTCATGTATTTTGAGAGTTTCCTAAGTTCCTCTGCTACTTGGATTGCAAGTTCCCTTGTTGGACATAAAATAACAGCCTGCAGCTTCTTGTTGCTTGGATCAACATTTTCAAGAATTGGAATTCCAAATGCAGCTGTTTTTCCTGTACCTGTTTGTGCCTGGCCGATGACATCTTTACCGTTGAGCACGTGCGGTATGGCAAGTGACTGGATAGGTGTGGCTTCTTCAAAGCCCATGTCTGCAACAGCCCGCTCTAATTCAACGGATATGTCTAAATCTTTAAAGTTAAGTTTTTTCATGTTTTATTGTCCTTTATTTTTTTATTTCAAGAATGTTATGATTGTTAAAACCTTGAATTATCTCGTGGGGTTGCAAGGTTAATTACAATTAAATATGTTTAATAAACCTATTAAAATTTACATTAAAATTCGAATTTGGTAGTTTTAGGTTCCACCATATCTTCACTAAAATGAAAAGTTGTATCTAGATTTTCATTATTGAGTATAATTTTCTTTAATAATATCTATAGTTCAATCTTATTTATTGATATTTGAGGATTATAATATTTATAATCCACACAAAATTTGTGACTTTATCAATTAAAATTAGACTACCTTATCAGTAGCACCAATTCACCACAAAAATATTAAAAAAAGAATTAAAATAGGGGAAAAATTAAAAGTCCCCTTAGTTAAATTCCTTTTAATTCACCTAGTTCACTGTTGGGCTTTTGATTATGCCCTTTGGAACCATTTCAGTTACTCTTCGCATTTTTTCAATAAGGCCTTTTTTACCCTTCCCAATCAGGGCGTGTTCAAGAACTTCGCTGAGTGTTTCAACAGGTATGACTTCAATTTCATTTTTGTACCTGTCTTCCAGGAACACATCATCCATGTTGGATTTAGGGATTAAAACCTTTTTAATACCTGATTGAGCTGCAGCTTCAATTTTGCCTGTTACTCCGCCAACCGGTAAAACATCTCCCCTTACGCTCAGTGATCCTGTTAATGCAACTGACTGGTCAACTGGTATGTTTTCAAGTGCAGAAACAACTGATGTTGCAACTGAAACACTTGCACTGTCACCTTCCACACCATCGTAGGCCTGAAGGAACTGTATGTGTATGTCGTACTTGGATATGTTGGTTCCTGTGTTTTTCTTAATGAGTGCACTGACGTTTTGAACAGCTTCCTTGGCTATTTCTCCAAGTTTACCTGTTGCAATGATCCTGCCTTCCTCTGTACTCTGTGCTGGTGCAGCTTCAGCAGCTATTGGAAGAACTATACCACTTCTATCACCAATTATTGCCAAACCATTGACCCTACCAACCTCTGTGCCCTCTGTTTTGAAAACACTGTACTCTTTTCTCTGGACTATGTAACGGTCTGCTATCTGCTGTTCAAGTGTTCTTGCAAGTTGTTTAGCATTTATAACATGATCCACAGTGACAACATTTGCATTTTCCCCTTTTGCTATGTCACCTGCAGCCCTTACAAGGCCACCTAAATCCCTTAACCTCAAGGTTAATACATCTTTTTTACCAGCCCTTCTTTGAGCCTCCCTTATAACCTCAGCTACAGCTTCTTTATCGAAGTGAGGTATTCTACCATCTTTTTTAACTTCCTGTGCAATGAACTGGACAAGTTTGTCCCTGTTTTCAGGTGTGTCAGGCATGCTGTCCTTCATGAAAACTTCGTAACCATATCCACGTATCCTTGACCTGAGGGCTATGTGCATGCCCTCAAGCACCTGAAGGTTTCCGGATGCAACCAGGACAAAATCACATGGAACTGGCTGTGAACGTACCATTGCTCCACTACTGGTTTCGCTCTGACCCGTTATGGAGTATCTCTTTTCCTGCATTGCAGTTAAGAGTTCCTGCTGGGTTTTAGGTTTCAGGGTTCCTATTTCGTCTATGTAAAGAACCCCCTTGTTGGAACGGTGAATCATTCCTGCTTCAACACGTTCATGGGCGGGTGTTCCAAGACCTCCTGACTGGTATGGGTCGTGTCTCACATCACCTAGAAGTGCTCCTGCATGTGCACCTGTTGCATCAACGAAAGGTGCAGTTTTTTTGTTTTCAGCACTTACAAGAAGTTTTGGAACCATTATTGAGCTTCTTGGTTTCATCTGCTGAAGTGCAAGGAAAACGAATGCTGCAGCAATTATTGCAACTAAGAACTGGTTGAGTGCAAATCCAACGATCATGATCAACACTATCATGAGCATCATGAACATGTTCTTTTTCTCTTCCTGTCCCTTGGATTTAACCTTGTAATTCATAACCACATTTTTACCTTCTCCAGAAGGCATTACACCTATAAGGGGGTTTTGGTTATCTTCCATATTTGGATAGACAAGTATGTCCTGTAGTTCTTCTGGAGGGAGAAGTTCAGCCATTCCTTTGGCCAACATGGATTTACCTATACCAGGTTCTCCAATTAAGAGAACATTTCTCCTCTGTTTTGCTGCTTTTTTGATCGTTTCAACAGCTTCTTCCTGACCTATGATCTGGTCTATGATCCTCTCAGGGACATCTATATCTTCAGAAGTTTTGTAACTACTGGAATCCAGTTTATCTTCGGATGAATCTGGTGCTGGACTGGTTGAATTTAAATTGGTTGAATTTAAATTTGAATTTGCCATAATCTATGACAACCTCCTGAATTTTACATTGAATAAAAAAAATTAACGTAACTTTAGTTTGTTATACTCTATTTATTATATATAACCTTATATATGTAGATTTGTATTTAAAAATTTTAGGCCTTATTTTTCAATTTATAGGAAATATTAATGGTTTTATTTCCTTTTTTTATATATTCCCATCTTAAGGTTTGTTAACAATCCACTAATTCCTTATTTTTTTGTTTCAATACTTCCTTTTTTTATCCTTTTTTATTTTAGAAATAATAAAAACTATTAACAAAAAACTTTTTTCCTATTTTAATAACTTCAAGTATATAAAATCATTGATCCCCCAACACAGATCTCAAAAAGTTATTTATAAATAAGGAAGTGACTATTATCTAAACGAAATTTCGATTTAAATAATTCTGATTTAAGTGAATTCTAATCTTAACTAATCTTAAAATATGAACTCCTAAATATATCGCATATTTAAATTTATTGAATATTTAATGGAGATGAACATGAAAATAACTAATTTCAAGGGGATTTAACTTTGGCTTCAAAAGATAAAACCAAATGCATAATGATACAGGGAACATCGTCCAACGCAGGTAAAAGCGTTGCTGTTGCAGCACTCTGCAGAATATTCTCAAAAAGAGGTTACAGAGTTGCACCTTTCAAATCACAGAACATGTCCCTGAACTCATATACAACCTATGAAAATGCAGAGATTGCAATGGCCCAGGTTCTCCAGGCCGAAGCTGCAGGGGTGGAACCCTCCTACAACATGAACCCTATTCTTCTCAAACCTAAGGAAGACTTTATATCCCAAGTTATAGTTCATGGAAAGCCCGCTGGAGACATGAACTTCTACCACTACCAGAACAACTTCAGGGAAGAAGCTTTAAAGGCAATTAAAACCTCCCTTGAATCCCTGAAAAAAGATTATGAAGTACTAGTCATTGAAGGAGCTGGATCCCCTGCTGAAATAAACATGTTGGATAAAGATCTTGCAAACATGCAGATAGCCCGCATAGCAGATGCTGATGTTATTCTGGTTGCAGATATTGATAGGGGTGGTGTTTTCGCATCCATTGCAGGCACATTTTCATTACTACCTGAAGATGATAGAAACAGGATCAAAGGAATAATAATAAACAAGTTCCGTGGAAATTTAGATATTTTAATGCCAGGAATTCGTCAGATAGAAGAGATAGTGGGTGTTCCAGTTCTGGGAGTTCTTCCATATGACGACAGCTTAAAACTTCCAGAAGAGGATTCTGCATCACTTTCAGAGCATAAATACGCAAAAAATGAAAAAATAACAGTGGGAGTTATGAGACTGCCCAGAATATCCAACTTCACAGACATAGATCCCCTTGAATACGAGCCAGACCTTGGAATAAAGCTCGTTGAAGTTGGAGGCCATATTGGAGATGTTGATGCCATCATAATCCCAGGAACCAGAAACACAGTAAGCGATCTTTTAGCCCTTAAAGAAGCAGGTTTTACAGATGAAATATCCAGTTTATCCCGTGACATCCCTGTTTTTGGCATCTGTGGAGGTTACCAGATGCTCGGGGCAAAAATCATTGACAAATCACTGAAAGAATCTAAACACGGCGATATAAAAGGTATTGGACTTTTGGATGTAAATACCAGCTTTGATAATGTTGATAAAATTATCACCCAAAGCTTGGGTGAATCACTTGGTGGTGGCTTGTTCAAATCCCTCAAGGGAGATAGTGTAAAAGGTTATGAACTTCATGAAGGTTTAACTGTCCTTAAAGGATCTAAACCTTTATTCAGAGTTGTTGAAGGATGTGGAAACTTCCCAAACTCAGGATACGACGGTGCTGTTGAAGGTTTGACTGCAGGAACATACTTCCATGGCATATTTCACAATTTCCATTTCAGAAGGGTTTTTACAGATTACCTGCGAACTTCAAAGGGGATTGAAAGCCTTGGATTCGCAACTGATAATTTCCAGGATCTAAGACAGTTTTCCATAGACCGTTTAGCAGAGATATTCGAAAAAAACGTTGATCTAAGTATTTTAGAAGATAACACTGTTGAAAACTAGATGGATTACACAGATCATCAGATGCAATCCATTAAATTCTTAGAACTATTTTTTTAGTATATTATTTTTTTTACTGCATTGAATTATATATGGAGTTACTTGGTGAATTTACTGGTTACATCCTTTACTGCAGGGCTTTTAACCAGAATTGAAATTTTATCGCCTTCAGCCAGGACCATATCTTCAGTTGGAATGGTTATTTCACCGTTTTTGTATATCGCAGATATTATGTAGTTATCTGTAGGGCTTAAATCACCTATTCTTTTTCCTATAACTTTCTTGTTGTTAACACTTATATCCAGTAGTTCTGCATTTCCCTTCCCAATAACTATGAGATCTGCTATCTTGGGTCTTGTTATGAGTTTTTCAAGGTAACCTGCAGCTGTAAGTTCCGGACTTATAACATCATCTATGCCCACTTTTTTGAAGGCTTCCTCATGGTCAGGGTTGCTGACCCTTGCTATGACCTTTTTAATGTTGTAATCCTTCACAAGAATGCATGAAAGCAGATTAGCTTCATCATTTCCTGTGGCTGCTACAAAAACATCAGCATCTCTTATATTAGCTTCTTCGAGGGTCTTTGTATCTGTTCCATTACCACATATGACCAGGGCGTCCAGCCCTGCTGCAGCATTTGCACATAGATTTTCATCATTTTCAATCAGTGTCACATCGTGACCAACTGAAACCAGGGCTGATGCAAGGGCCAGTCCTACTCTCCCACCACCCATTATTACTGTGTACATGGTTAAAATCACCTTCAATAAGTTTTAATAAATTTAAAAGGTATATGTCCCAGTTAAATCCTTAAAAAATTATAATTAAATTATAATTAGATTATACATCTTTAAAATCCTTTAAACAAAGTTTAATGGATTAATTTGGTTAATCACCTTAAACAGATTGATAATAAGATAATGAATTGATCTTATTCGACTTGAACTTTTTACTATTTGAAGGTTGTTGTATATAATTTTTTCTTGAATTCATTGATTTCATTAAAATTTCTCATGTATAAATACGTTTAAAAGCCAAAAAAGGTTATTATGGAGTTTAATAAAAATTTAGTGGAAAAAAATTAGGAAATTTGGAATGGATTATAAAAGGTTGATTTTTAATGCGTTGAGATCTTCAATAATTTTAAACCATGCTTTAATAGAGTTAACCCCTTCAAAACCTAAAAGCTTATATAGTATAAAGCCAAAACCATGGTATGCGGTAAAAGCACTACTGCGACGTTAGTCCAGCTTGGTTAAGACACTAGCCTGCCACGCTAGTGACCCGGGTTCAAATCCCGGACGTCGCATTGCGGTTGTAGTCTAGTCTGGTTAGGACTTGGGCCTTCCAAGCCTACGACCCGGGTTCAAATCCCGGCAGCCGCATTTTTAATACTTTTTTATTCAAACTTTAAATTCAGTACGCTTCAATTTCAATTAAACTGTGTGGGATCCTCTTTTTTATTAAGGGAAGATCAACGTTTGAATTATCATTTCCCACATCAATGTTATTTTATCAAATTTTGTACATTATGAGCTTACATTAATATAAGCTTAATTAATATGAGCTTAATTAATATGAGCTTAATTAATATGAGCTTAATTAATATGAGCTTAATTAATATGAGCTTAATTAATATGAGCTTAATTAAATTTTGAAGCCATTTACATGATTAAAGAGTGTATTATAATAAAAAAAGAGAAATAAATGAAATAGATGAATAACATCTTAAGTTAATTTTTTATAGAATTTGATTTCTAATGAATTAGAACAAAAAAAAAGCAGATAAAAAAAAATAATGCAAAAAAAATCAGAGATATAAAGAAGATGTGAAATTTAAACAGGAACAAGAAGTTCAGCTGCAACCATTCTACAGATATCTGTTTTTGTAATCACACCTACAGGTTTTTCACCCTCCATAACCAGAAGTCCTGAAACATCAGCCCTTAACATTAGATTTGCAGCATCTTCTATTTGATCGTCTGCATCTATGGTTATGACATTTTCAGACATGATATCCTTAATTTCAAGTGATCCTGCCTCTTTGTTTGTTGGTCGTATACTACCAAGAACACCCACCAGATCAGAGTACGAGATCACACCCTCGGGTTTTCCATATTCATCCATTACAAAAAGTCTTCTTACACCCTCTTTGTACATCTTTTCAAATGCTTCCAATGGTCTTGTATCTGCACTGATAGTGATAACACCCAAATTCATGGCTTCTTTAACTTTCATTTTACCACTTCCTTCATTTATACTGTGGGAACTAGTAGTTTCTACCTTCAACATAAGAAACTCAACAAACTATTTACCAGTTATAGTATTCACTACTTCCAATTAATATCTTACCCCAATTTAATATCTTACGAATATGTTAGAAAGGCCTGATTTAAGTTTACATTTCTTAGTACGTCACTTATTTTTTAATTTTTTTAATTTTAAAAAAATTAATAGTAAAAAAATCATGGAAAAGTAATAAGTATTATATATGCAGACAACCATATGAAAGTATGACACAGATATTGTTTTCAGCAAGCAATATTGTGAAGGAAAGACAAGCTTTAAATAGTACTAAAATCGTATTATGGTAATATCTAAAAATGGAGGAAAAATTGTGATGAGAATAAGTATGTCATTGCCGAAGAAACTTTTGAATGAGTTTGACGAGGTATTAAAGGATAGGGGATACCAATCCAGATCAAAAGGAATTAGAGATGCCCTAAAGGATTATATAGTGAGATACCAGTGGATGAACGAGATGGAAGGTGACAGGATAGGAATCATCGCTGTTATATACGACCACCATTACACCGGTGTCATGGAAGACTTAACAGACATCCAGCACGACTACAGGGATTACATAAACGCAGTTATGCACGTCCACATGACAGAAAAATACTGTCTTGAAGTCATCGTTGTTAAAGGCGATGTAAAATACATCCGCGACCTAACAGAGAAAATAATGAGGCTCAAAGGCGTGGAACATGTGAAACTCACAAGCACAGCCAGCGGCGAAAAAATAGACAAAAGTTAATTCCGTCTGAAATGGTGAGGGATAGAAAAAGTGGATAATCAAAAAAATTAACGATTAAAAATGTATGAAACATCTTATCACCACAATTTAACATCAGACACTGAAAGACTGGCTGGCTTTTATGAAGCCATAATAAAAAAGGCGAAGGGAACTGTATACGATATAGGGGCCGGTTCTGGAATTCTATCAAAATGGGCCGCCCCGTATGCAGACTTCGTTTATTCCATTGAAATAAACTCAAAAGTTGCAGAAAACACACGATCCCAACTTAAATCCTTTAAGAACATTGAAGTGATCTGTGCAGATGCCAAAAATCTTAATTTTCCAAAAAAGGCGGATCTCATAATCTGTGAAATGCTGGATACAGCACTCATAGACGAAGAACAAATTCCTGTTCTCAATTCTATTTTAAAAAAACTGAAGCCCCACGGAGAAATCATTCCTCATGGCATTATAAACTGTGTGGAACCAGTTTCAACTGATATTGAACATCTATTTTATGATGATATTTATGATACACCCCTTCACGGAACTCATAATACTGATCATGATAATTCTATTGAATTAAAACCAAAATATCAGGTTCTTGGAAAACTTTTAAGCTACCATAAAATTGATTTTAAAGGGGAAATACTCCAAAATGGCAAGATCCATGCAAATGTTGATTTTTTACTGGATCTGAAAATAAATAGAAGGGGAACTGTTTCTGGAGTGAAGTTAACAACGTTCACACTTTTAACTCCAAATATTATCTGCGGTCCAACACCCATGATGAACCCACCACTCGTGGTTCCAACCGAGAGTATAAAGGTTGATGAAGGAGATACAATTCAACTCAAGTTAAGTTACATTATGGGAGGTGGCCTGGACAGTGTTGAAGCTTCAATTAAAAGAATATCTTAAGAATTTCCTTAAAAACCGTGAAAAAATATTTATTTTAGGAATTGGAAATGATATGAAAGGTGATGATGCTGTTGGTCCTGTTTTAGCCGATAAATTATTCTCTAATTTCCAGCATCAGGAAGATATTGTGGTTGTAAACGGGGGTAACGTACCTGAAAACTACACAGGAACCATAAGAAGGGAAAATCCATCCCACATCATATTCATCGATGCTGTTGAAATGGAAAAGGAACCAGGATATGTAAAACTTGTTAAAAAGGAAGAAATTCCAAATTACAGCATATCAACACATGCAATGCCTATTTCATTCCTGATTAAGTACCTTGAGTCTGCAGTGGACTCTAAAATGATCTTAATTGGAATCCAACCAAAAAGCATGGAATTAGGTCAAGGTATCTCAAAAGAGGTTGAAAAAAGTGTTGAAACTATATTTTACGAGTTAAAACTTCTTTTAGAGAATTGATCCTTTGGATGGTGAATTGAAGGATCAACTCAACGAAAAATCAACTCAATCACTTGATTTAGATCGCTGATTTAAACGCATGATTTTAGACACGTTGATCAAATTGTTTTCTATTTATTTTTCTTTAAAATTAGGATATTCACTTGTTTTAAGATTATTTACATTAAAAAAACCAGCAGTATTGTTTAAAAAAAATTGTACACTATAAATAAAAGGTTGATCTAAGATAAAAAGAAGAACATGGCCATAAAATATGGTTATAAAAATCAGTAAATATGTATTAAAACTTTTTAATAGATTTAAAGTTATTTCAGTGATAAAATGAAGATATTATTTATAGGAGCTCGGCTTTTCGATGATGTGGCCTTTTATGCAGAGCAAAATGGCTTGGAAACTATTTTAACAGAATCTAATCCTCTAGCCCATAACCTGGAACTTGCAGACAAACACTACCTCGTATCAAGGGGTATGAAAGAACCCATGGACATTGCAATCAGGGAAGATGTTGATGCAGTTGTTCCCTTAATGGGGATTGACGGTCCTTTGCTTGAGGTTGCCCAGATGAAGGAGAAACTTGAAGAAGATCACGGCATTCCAGTTGCGGCATCCGGAGTTTCTGCCACATCCATTGCAAAAGATAAACTCAAAACAAAGGAATTCCTCCTTAAAAATGGTATAAAAACACCGAAATTCCATAAAATTCTGCCAGGAACAGATGAAATTATTGATACTAGCTTTCCAGTTGTTTTAAAACAACCAGAAGGTCAGGGAGGTTCTGGAGTAAAGATATTGCCTTCCAGAGTTGATCTCGATAACTGTTTAGAAGGGCTAAAGAATTCCATGGAAGAGATATTTTTAGAAGAGTTTCTTCAGGGAATCGAGGTTTCAATAGAAGTTCTAAGGTGGAATGGTTCTTCTGTTCCACTCGTCCCTGTTTACAAAGGTGAAACCACTGTTGAAGGGATTCATCCATTGAATAAGATAAAAAAAGCCCCCCTTGAACTTGAAGGGGTTAACAACAAAAAGAACAACCTCAAAATTCAGGAACTGGCTTCAAAGATAGCTGAACTCATGGGTATCGAAGGAACTGCAGACATAGACATAATATTTGATGTTGAAAAAAGAGAAACCAACATCATTGAAATCAACAACCGTCCCAGTGGAACCAGATACATGACTGCTGCTTCAACTGGTGTGAATCCATTACATGAACTTGTTGATATGGCTGCAGGCTGTTGGAATCCTGAAAAGGTCCAGAAGCATTTAAAGCATTTTGCAGGGCTTGAAATACCTGTGGGAACCCTTGAAAGTGAGAGAAATAATTACAAATTTAGAGATTTCTCAGGAGAAGAATCATGGATAGTTCATGGCCCTAAAAACTATGAACGCGTCACTATCCGTGGAAAAAACCTTGAAGAAACCTTTAAAATTGCGGAATCCCTGAAGATAGATCTTAAAATGGAGTAGATCCTAAAAAAATCCGGAATAAATGAAATAAATCTTGAAGATATTTCTCTTAAGAATATTTTTTATAATAGGTTCAAAAAAACCTAAAAACAAAACAGGAATTGATGATTGGTTACTTAGATTTTAAATTTATTTAATAATGAAAAGATAAAAAAATATTAAGGTGGTAACTTGACTAACATTCAAACCGGCATTTTCATATTCATTTTTGCATTCATAATAACCACGTTCTTCACCTTCTTCATAAGAAGGGCGCTGAGGTATGCGGATATTAAAGATAATCCAATTGTAACGGAGCACAGACATAAGGCCGGCACACCAACCATGGGGGGACTTGCAATTCTCCTTGGTTTTCTTTTGGTGGCATGTGCATACCCCATGAATAAGATCCTGGTGTTGACGGCCATAATAATGATGACTGCCGGAATTATAGGTTTATTAGACGATTTAATCGGCCTTAAAACTAAGGAGTACCAGAAGCTCATAAGGAACGTATCACAGCAGCCAGTTGAAATAGGCAGATTAACACTTAAACACGGCGAAAACGCAAGGGTTACCACTCCCAAAGCAAAAAAGGATCTTGTGAAACTTCTTGAGGAGGAAAAGGTTGAAGTTGTAGATGAAGTTCCAATAAAAAAGGAAATAGGGGAAGGGGAAAAAATATTCGCTCAGATCCTGATTTCATTATTCCTAGTTGTTTCAGGGGCTGTGAGCACCTCGGTTATGGGGATCAACGTAGGACTGTTCATCATCCCCATTATTGTAATGGGTATCGTTGGATCCATAAACTCTGTAAATCTTATTGATGGAATGGACGGCCTTGCAGCAGGAATACTTGCAATAGCATCCACTTCATGTGCAATTTTCGCATTTTCCACTGGAAACATAGATGGAACCATTCCATTTTTGGTTCTTGCAGGTACCTGTTTCGGTTTTCTAGTGTTCAACAAATACCCTGCAAGCATATTCATGGGTGACACAGGTTCATTTGCACTTGGAGCAGGCTACATCACAGCAGCATTTCTTGGAAACGTCATATACTTTGCAGTGATTGCACTAGCAATTCCAATCATTTCAGTCATAGTGAGTTTAATGCACAGAGCTCATATCATAAAATTACCAGTTGAACCACTCCACCACACACTCAACTACAAGGGAATGTCTGAACAGAAAATAGTGGGTCTTTACTGGGGTTTAACTATTCTGGTATGTGCAGCTGCAATTTATTTTTACCACGCTATTTAAGGATACAATTTAGTACAGAATACAAAACTGGGGATAAAAATGGAAATCACAACTTCTTATCTGGCTCAGAAGATTGATGGAAAACTATTTGGGCCTGATAAAAGGATCAACGGCATTTTCAACTTTCTTGGTGATGCTAGGCATGGAGATGCTGTGGTAAGACACTGGATCAATGAAAAGGGAATTGAAATTGCTGTAGAGAAGGGAGTTTCCTGCATTGTAACACAAAATCCTCATGAAAATGCTGTGGAAACTGCAGAAAAACTGGATTTACCATTAATAGTAACTGAAAGAATAGAACTTGCCAATGCATTTGCAATTGAATGGGCAGTTAAAAGGTTTGCAGATGATGCACTGCGCATCGTTGTGACAGGTACCAATGGAAAATCCACAACAACCCATATGATACATAAAATACTGGAAGATGCAGGTTACAATACTTACACCAACACAGACCCCCAATCTGAATTCAACACTTTGATAGACCCCATAGTTGGAAAACAGATAGCTGAGTTTCCTGGAAAAATTGAAGCAATGGTTGTGGAAGTTTCAGAGGTTCAGGGCTGGCTTGATAATCTAATGAAAGATCATGCCCAGATCATGACGTCAGCCGTGGATCCGGAAGTTGTTGTACTTACAAATGTTTCACTTGACCATATTGGACTTGTTAATTCAATAGAAGAAGCATTTCATGAAATATCTGGTGCAGTAAAAGCACTGGCCTCAAATTCCAACACCCATGAAAAAACCTTTGCCATTCTGAACAAAGAAGATCCTCTCATAAAAAAAATGGCCAACATGATAGGTCCGAAAACTAATTTAATATTTTATGGTAACTGTGATTCTGAAAAAGGTCCAAAATGTAAGGAAAAAGATGAAAATGATAAGGGATGTTCAGAAGTTGAGATCTGTGCAAAGGGAATCACCCACAACGGAGATGTTGTTGTGCCACTGGAAAAACTTCCATTCAAAAGCAAACACTTCCTCCAAAATACCATGGCTTCTGTTGGAGCGGCTTTGGCCGTTAAAATTCCCAGTGAACTCATTGAAGAATCAGTTTCATCCTACAAACCTCTGAAAAGAAGGTTCAGCGTATTGCATGAGAACCCCACAATAATCGATGACTTCGCCCACAACCCTGACGGGATCATTGCAACCATAAAAAGTGCTGCAGAAAGTTTAACAACCAACGGACATTTGTACATTGTATCTGCAATCCGTGGTTCAAGGGGAGAATCCATAAACAGTGCAAATGCACAGGCAATTGCAGAGGGATTGAATGGATTGAAAGGTCTCAAAAACAGCCTGATTGTAACTTCAAGCCTTGATGTTGTGGACATGAACAACACTGTGAAACCCCATGAGAAACGTGTTTTTCTAGAAAATCTTGAAAAGAGGGGTTTGAAATATGAGTTCCATGAGAAGCTCCAAACTGCAGTTGAAGCTGTCCTAAAATCTGCTAAACCTCAGGATACAATTCTATTAATAGGAGCACAGGGTATGGATCCTGTCTCAGATCTTTTAGATGAATTGATTCATGAAGACGTTTAATTGGCAACTACAAAAAAATTGTTAGCTTAATTCTCTTTTTAAAAGACAGAATGTTATGGATCGTATAAAAATTAGAAATAACATGGTTTTCATGAAATTGTAGATCTTTTATTGAAGTTTGGGCCTTTTTATTATTTTTATAATTTTATAGATGTATTGATTAAATAAAAATTTAAATAAAATTTATCCAGATAGGTTATCACACTGAGATCAAACTAGAAAAAAGTTGAAATATTGAAATTTTTTATATGAAAATAGTATTTGTTTTTATATGAAGGTAGTATTTGAAATTCAGGACCCACCTCTATTCTATTGAGAATTGTTCGTTAAAAATATTGAGAATGTTTCATTAAAAAAAAATATTTTTAAATGATACCATTATATTTATAATATCCTTGAATTCAGTGAATTAAATTTATATTAAAATAAGAAGTATCCCAATTATAAAAATTTTAAATAATATTTATTTTAAGAGTTATTTCAAAAAAGAATTGTTTTAAAATAAAATAGGAATGAATACAAAAAAAATCTAAGGTATTTTTAATAAATAGTTTCTGCAATATTTGATATGTACTGAATTGTAGGTACTGAAAATTATTTGATTAAAAATTTCTAATTTACAAAAAAAAGAAGGATCGATTTATATAAACCCATCCATTTGATGTGAGAGTTTAACATGAAATGTACAGTCATAGGCGCAGGTAATGCTGGACGTCCAGTAGCACGGATACTTAACCATGCAGGTAACAGTGTAACCATCACCGATCAGAAGAAAATTGAAGAATTTCCAGATAAAGTCCAGAAAACCCTGATGAAAATGGAAGAAGAAGGAGTGGAACTTAACCTGGGTTCAGATGCACCACTTAACTTTGAAAAAGGAGAAAACGTTTATATATCCCCAACAATACCTGAAAATGCCCCAATAAGAGAATTTTTAGCTTCAGAAGATAATGAAATAGTTACAAACGAAGATGTTTCAAGGGTGATAAACGATCTGATCCCCATAGATATTGTTGGAGTTACAGGAACCCTTGGTAAGACCAGCACCACCCATACTATCTCTGAAATATTTGAAAGTGCAGGTTACAGGGTGTGGATGTGCTCATCAAGAATGGGTAACCTACTGAGTGAAGTAATAGTCGAGGGCATAATCAATGGAAAACCTCAAGAAAATGATGTTGCAGTGCTTGAACTTCCCCATGGAACTTCAAGACTCATGTCACAGGTTCGTTTGAAGGTTGGGGTTTTAACAAATATTTACCCAGAACACCTTGATGAATTCGATTACTCCATGGACAAATATGCAGCAAGAAAACTGTTCATATCCAGTTCAAGCGAAAAACTGGTTGCAGGATTGCAGTGCAAAGAATTTTTAAAGCCGTTACGTGATGATACCATATTTTACTGTTTGAACGATCCAAATGAAGATTCAAATGAAATGAAGAATCAAAATGGGACCTGCAGCGTTTCTGGTTATCCGTCCAATGGAAACATCACAATTTCTTATACAGATATAGATATTCAAGAAGAATCTGGAGAACTGGAAACAGATCTCAGTGGAAAATTTCTGGCACCATTCAAGTTAATGAGTTACTACATGGAAAATGCTGTGGCAGCAGCTGCAGCTGCACTCTGCTATGGACTCCCTGAAAAAGACATATCAGATGGTTTAAGCAGTTTTCATGGAGTTCCAGGACATATGGAGTACATTGGAAACTACAAAGGTAGGGATGTTCATTTCGATGCGGCTTTTGTACCTGAAGGACTGGTCAATACCCTAAATATATTTTCAGACAAAAAACTGGTGATTCTAATGGACAACCCTGACAGCACCAACCCCCGTGACAAAGGTAAAATTGGGGAAGTTCTTGGACGTTACGCAGATGTTATGATCGTAAGTGGATACAATGAAACAACTAAGAACCTCAATATGGATGCAGCGAAGGAAGTTGTTAATGGTGCTGAAGGTTCCAAATCCCTGAAGTTTGCGGTTGAGGATATGAAAACTGCAGGAGAGCTTTCAATCAAACATTCAAAAACCGGTGATGTTATCTTACATGTTGGACCCGGTGCAATTACTTCTTATGAAGAGGTTAAATCCAAAATGATATTGGGAATAGAAGAAGGATGTAAAAAATATGAATAAGGATAATACTTCCTCCAATCATTTCAATGAAACAGAAAATGAGATTTACGGCGTTATAGGAATTTGTGGAATAGTTGGAAATATTGCAGCCCGTGTACTGATGGACAGAGGATGCCATGTACTGGGGACTGACATGAAGTCAGATGATGAGTGTGAATTTAAATACGCCCTTAAAAAGTACATACAGAACCAGGACCTTGAGGTTTATTTTTCAAAACATCCTGACTCTTTCTTCAGCAGATCCAAGTACATAATACCTCCACCAAGCCTTTCAAAAGATTCAAAGGTATTCATGAAAATGGAAAAAATTGAAGCCAATATACTCGATGTCGATACACTTCTCAATGAAATAAAACCTGATAAGCCTGTTTTATGTGTTACAGGAACCAATGGAAAAACCACAACGACCACACTGTTGAAACATATCTGCAAAACTGCAGGTTTAACCACGACAGAGCATGGTTTCAGGAATTTACAGGGAAACATTGATTACATCCCACCACTACAGGCCCGGCTCAAGGGGGATGTGGCTGTTCTTGAAACTGGAACCTTTGGAATTCCAGGAGATCTTAAACGTATGGTTGAACGCTGCCAGCCATCCTGTGGTATTGTAACCAACATCACACCGGACCATATCCATGATGACCAAGATTTTCTAAGTTACGCCAGTATCAAAGGAACTTTCATTGAATACTTTAAAAAGGGTAAGTTAATTGTTAATGCAGATGATCCAACCCTTTGGGGACTTGTTGAATCATATAGGTCAACTTCCAACAATCAAAACGTCAGTTCAGATGTTAATGGTTGTGAATACATAAGCTTTGGAGTGGACTACGAAGCCACAAAACCAGGTAAAAAGAAATGTATCTGTGGCCGTGAAATTCAGATCAACGAAACAATATCTGGAGTGGGTTACTACAATTGCAAATGTGGGCTTAAAAGACCTGAACCCGATTATCTTGCAGGGAATATTGGAGAAGACAGTTTCACCTTGAAAACGCCTGAAGGTGATGTGCAGTTTAAAATGAAGATAAAGGGACTTCATAACGTTTACAATGCCACAGGTTCAATTGTGGCGGCAATTGAATTTTTTAAAATAGATTTAAATACTATTAAAAAGGCTGTTGAAAGTTTTGAAGGTGTTTCTGGACGTATGGAATACATGTACACCTACAATGGTAGTGAAGTTATCGTTGACTATGGCCATAACCCTGCAGGCGTTGGAACTGTTCTGAGGGAGATGAAAAAGATCTACAAAAAACTGGCGGTAGTTGTTACAATTTCATCGGAGTCTGGAGAAAGTGGAGATCTGGAAATACTCCAAAAAGCAGTTGAAATTGGAGATTTTATTGTGCCTGCATCTTTTTACTCAAGACAGGCTGCAGAGAAACATATTTCATCACCCAAGATCATATTAACTGATGAGTCCAAAGCAGAATTTAAAGCTGGCACACTTGGAGCAACATCAAAACAAGTCCTTGAAGGATTAAAAAAAGGTTTAGAATGTGATGTAGATGCTGTTATCTGCCTTGGTGAGGCTGCATTTAAATACAAAGAGCATATTAAATCACTGCCCTGCCATTTAAAGGAGAAGAATATTTAAGTAAAAATCTTAGGATCATTATAAATGATTCAAAATTCTTATAGTTTGAACTGATTGAAATACTTGAATATTACTGAAATACTTGATATTGAAATCAATTTCATAAGATATTATTATGAATCTAATAATTATGAATTTAATGAATTATTGCAAAGGTATGTGGTGAGATCATGTTCATAAAAATCAGGAGAGATACTCTAATCATTTTAATACTTGCATTCATGCTAATTGTATCTGGTCAGTTGATGACTTACATGGCATATGCATCATCAAATGGAACAGAAGAAGGAGTTCCAATATCTGGTGTTATAATAAAAGGCAATGACATCATACCCACAGACACCATAAGAAGTAACATAGCAAATGCAGGTTTTAGATCAGGTAGTTACATCAAAGGAGATACTTTAGTCACCAGCAAACGACAGTTACCATTAAATGAAGCCATTCAAAATGCTGAAACAGCAGCTATGAACTCTAGGATTCCAGGAACAACTGTGAAACCAATTGTGGCTGCAGATGTTCAGGTTGATAAATCCACGGGAATCGTTACTGTTACAGTAATAGAAGACTTCTCAAGTGTCAAAATTTCAGGAGCGAACAGCACATGAAGAGCAATATGAACAGGTTAATCAAGGTTTTCATATTCCTGGTAACCATATCACTGGTTATTGGTACAGCAACAGCAACATGCAACGTCGTAGTAATAACGGACCCAACTGGAACTGATCCAAACGGTGCTGCAGCAGGCAGTATGTCCTGGGCAGCCAACATGTTCCAGTCAACCTTCATACTCTCCAAGGAGAAACATTTCGGTGTTCTCTCCGGTGGTGAAGGTCAGTCCACCCCAAGGCTTCAAGCAATAGTTGGGACTCTTACCAAACTTGAAAACGGTGCAAGTCCCTCAGAAGCAGCTTCAACAGCGAGCAGTTATTCCGGAATCAGGGTTATGGTTGGTACTGCAACCCAGGGTGCTGCAGTTGGTGGGGACTTTAACGTATACCTTGTTACAGTTTCGAACAACGGTACAATAACCGTGACCCCCTATGCTAATGGTGGTCTTGCAGTACTACCTGCAGGAACCAAAGGAGCTATTATTCACTTGAGAAACAGCGAAGGAAACCCTCAAGCCGGAACTGCAGACACTGTACGTCGAGAAACAGCTGTGAATATTGGTAAAATGATAAGGGACGGCTACAATGCAACTTACATAGTTGGAAAAGCCATGGAAGAAGTGGCAATAGACTCCGGTGAAAAGCATGGTGGAGGTGGAATCAACCTGGTTTCAGGAGTAACAACTGGAGATATGTTCACACCTGAAAATTTGAATGAAACTGGTTACTCAATGGATGCAGCATTCTACAAGGTATGCCCAACCGATGGATGGAGAGTCAGTTACCCTGAAGCAGACAACTACCAAACCTGTCCAAACGATGGAACCACCCTGAAAACTGTTTACGCCTACGATGCCCTTATAGATGCAATAACAGTCTCAAATAATAGTTTATCAGTATCTACCTATGGAACCGATGCTGCAGGTATTTCAGAAACAACAGAGGAAATAGTGACTGCATCTGTTAAAAAGCATGGATACAGTGCTGATGAAATTTCAAAGGACATTAACTCTGCAATAGATAATGGCCTGCTTGTTGGGGTTAATTATGTGGAACCTAAAGATATAAACGTGAAAGCAAGTTCAAAAGCTGTGGGAGTTTATTATAAACAGCTCGCAGATCATAGAACATCACCCACATGGAATTTACCAGTTAGTTCCTCTTTCCTTAACATAGTGGGAAATATACAAACAGCAATTGGGTTGATACTAGTTTTACTAGTTCTATTCAGGAGTACACTCATAAAGTCCTTCTTGAAAAAGAGATAAAACAGTGCATCCAACTGAATATAAGTTTGGAAAAACCATGCCAAAATAATTTAAAATTTTTTTTATTAAATCTTTTAAAATTATTTTATTTTTAAAAAGGTTGTTACAGTTTCAGTGCAATGAAACAGTCTTTCAACGGATGATTAATAAATTAGTGTGAATGAATATTATAATATCAGATTACTTAAAGAAGGTGACAATATGGCGTTAATTTTAATACGTGCAGATAATAAAGAAAAACTTTTAAACGGCATTGCAGACGTTGAAAGACATGCTAAATTAAAAATACTTGGAATTCCAAAGATAATACCATCAGAATCTGCTGATAAAATTGTTCAGGGAATAATAAAACAGAAACTTCGATCAAAATCAAAAAAAGCAGTTATTGTTAGGGTTGAGGAAGACACAACCAAGAGCATAGTTCATATAAGAAAAATACACCCTCCAGCACATTTGATGGTTATAAGTGAGGAGTATGGTGAATTTAAAGATCTTGAAGCTAATTTTAAGGAACTTAAACCATTCAGAGGTTATTATTCCCCTAAAAACCCTAATTCTCCAAAACCTAGAAGTACCAATTCTAAAAAAAAACAGAAATAAAATTTGGAATATACTTGGATATTGCTGAGTTGGATATTGCTGAGTGATTCCCAAATGGGATCATATGAAAATCAGCACCTCAATATTCATTTTAACCAATAATTCATTTAAAAAAAAAAAGTAAAATTAATTGTATTAACGTTTTTTTATCCTTGCTATATCTCCAATTGTGGCTCCACGAGCATTTAGATGCCCAATATCCTCAGGAGTAGCACCATCATTCTTCTCAAGAAGTGTGATACCAAGGATCCTCTCAAGCTTCCGTGCAAGTTTTATATCAGGAATCATTTTACCAGATTCTATCCTGTTAATAACAGAAGCCTTTTCATAAATCTTCTCGGCCAACTCTTCACGTGACCATTTCTTCTTCTCCCTAGCCTGCCTTACAAGAACATTACATTCTTCAACCACTTCATATGTAGGCTCTGCAGGTCTTGGTCGTCTTCTTGGGGCTCCAGTTTTTCTTGGTGCACCTGGCCTCCTTGGTTTTTGAGGTTCCCTCTGAATTTTACCAAATTTAGAGCATTCTTTACATGTTAACATTACTGATCCATCGATCTTAGTTTTCAATGGAGTTCCTACTACTTTCTTTCCACATATCTCGCATCTCATGACGATCCCTTTGAACTTATACTCACTATATAATCTGTACCTCTATATTTAAATATTATTAAAAACTAAAAAATCTACATATAAACTTAATATATTATGAATGAACATATCTTTATCTTATAAAAATTAGGAGTGAGTTAGGACCATGGAAAACATGTCCCCAAACATATTAAAAAAGATAGAAGACCTTAAAACTGAGATAAAAATTCTCAAAGAGGAGAATACTAAAACCAAACGTAATCTAACGTGGAAGGTGAGGAAACTCGAGAAAGATAAGGTCCTTATCGAAAATGAGAAGATGAGGCTGGACCGAGAAGTTAAATCTCTAAGGGGGGAGATTGAAAGGTTCAGATCACCTCCACTTGTAATTGCAACAGTAACCGAAGTTCTGGATGACGGTAGGGTAGTTGTAAAAAGCAGTACAGGTCCTAACTTTGTTATTGGATATTCACGCTTCCTAAATAAAAAGGATCTCGAACCTGGAGTTCGAGTTGCACTGAATCAGCAGACATTCAGCATAGTACATGTCCTACCATCTGAGAAGGACCCAATAGTAAGTGGTATGGAAGTGGATGAAAAACCACAGGCAAGCTACGATCAGATAGGCGGACTTGAGGAGCAGGTAGTTGAGATCAAAGAAACAGTTGAACTGCCCCTTAAAAAACCAGAACTATTCACAAACATTGGAATTGAACCACCAAAAGGTGTTCTTCTCTACGGCCCACCAGGAACAGGTAAAACCCTCCTTGCAAAGGCAGTTGCACATGAAACCAATGCAACCTTCATAAAGATAGTTGCATCTGAATTCGTCAGGAAGTACATAGGTGAAGGTGCAAGACTTGTCAGGGGCGTTTTTGAACTTGCAAAGGAAAAATCACCCAGCATAATATTCATAGATGAAATTGATGCAATTGCTGCTAAAAGGCTTAAAAGTTCAACAAGCGGTGATAGAGAGGTTCAAAGGACACTCATGCAGCTTCTTGCAGAGATGGATGGTTTTGAAGCCAGGGGAGATGTTGGAATCATTGCAGCAACCAACAGACCCGACATACTGGACCCTGCACTTCTGCGTCCTGGAAGGTTCGACAGGTTCATAGAGGTGCCAGTTCCAAACGAAGATGGCAGGATGGAAGTGCTCAAAATTCACACATCTCACATGTCCCTGGATGAAGAAGTGGACATCCAGCTCATTGCATCCCTTACAGAGGGAGCTTCAGGTGCTGACCTGAAGGCAATATGTACAGAAGCAGGTATGTTTGCAATAAGGGAAGAAAGGTCCACTGTAACTGTTGCAGACTTCATGGATGCCGTTGAGAAAATAATTGGAATGGAACGGGAAGAAGAGATGAGAAGAGAAGCTGGAGTTATGTTCGGCTGATACTTCCAAATTTTTTTATTTTTTCATAGAAATTAATCTAAAATTAAAGTTTAAAGCCAATGATGAACCCTATGAGCTCTGATACGTGATGACTGATGGGCGATCTGAGGCTACTTAACATTTTACTTAATAATTCAAATTATATTTTATTATTTCTAATTTTTTTTCTACTCTTTTAATCTTCTAGTTCTTTTAAAGATCTTTAATTTTTAAAAAAAGTTATTTCAAAAAAAGATAGGTTGAATCAGATTAAAAATTGAATAAAAAAAAATATTTCAATTTATAATGTACTTTCAATCATAAAATTAATTAAAAAAAAAATTAAATCTGTTTCAATCCGAGTCCCTATGAAATTCCATTAAAAGTTGATTTACATCTCCAAAAACCTTTTCATTTTTAAGTTCTGGAACTTCAGGACGCGTAACAACAACCACAGGGATTCCAAGTTCAAGTGCAGCATCTATCTTTGAGGGAGTACCTCCTGTTTCACCACTCTCCTTCGTGAGCACAACAGATGCATGGTACTCTTCCATCAGAACCTTGTTGAAGTCCTTTGAAAAGGTTCCCTGCATCGCTATTATGTTTTCACCTGTCATTTCCAGTTCAAAACATTTATTCAATGAATATATTGATGGTACAACTCTTGCAACAATATTTTCTGGAGATATTAATTTAGTTAAATGGTGAATGGTTGAAACACCTGCAAGGTGCATTATTTTAGGATTTAAATTGTTTTTATCTTTTAAATCCTTTTCTGCACCTTTTTCTAAAGTTTTTTCTGCAATCTCCTTCACCTTTGAAGCTGCTTCTTCAAATGATCTGACTTCATATATCAGATCATCTTCTGGAAGTGGTATTTGGGGTCTTTCAAATCTTATATATTTTATTCCTGCTATTTTTGATGCCTCAATTGCATTTTTGGTTGCTTCAGCTGCAAATGGATGGGTTGCATCCACAAGAACTTCTATATTTTTTTGGGATATGATCTGAACCATTTCGTCCACACCCAATCCCCTTGATATAACATGAGAAGCCCCTGCGGATCTTGCAAGTTCACCGCCGTACCTTGTGGTTGTGGTGGCAAGTACTTCATTATCTTCAGAGGCTGTTAGTCCTTCAATTATTCTGACTGCATCACGTGTACCAGCCATCACCATTATCCTCATTTTATCAACTTCTCAGATATGAATTCACTTATGAAGATAATTGCTGCAACCACAACTATTAAAACCCAATCCATTGCCCCAATTGCGGTTGTTCTGAATATTCCCTGAAGGAAGGGCACGTATATTACACATACCTGGAGCAGGAATGATGCTGCAACAGCCATTAGCAATGTTTTGTTGGGCACCCTTCCCTTGGCCTTGCAGTTGAACACGTTGAATATCTGGAACATCACGAAGACTGTGAATGCCATGGTTGTTGCTTTAAGCACACTTGAACCTGATGTGAGTTCGTAGTAGTAGAGTGCAAGGGTTCCAATACTCATCACAACTCCAGCAAAAGTTATCCTTATGAGGTTCTTCCTGTGAAGGATGTTTCCCTTGCTTGGTAGGCGTTCCATAACGTCTGCCTCTGAAGGTTCAACACCCAGAGACTGGGCTGGAGGACCGTCCATTATTATATTTATCCACAGTATCTGAATTGGGTTGAAGGGTATTGGCAGATTTGCAAGGGATGCAACTGTTATTGTGAGTATTGCACCTATGTTAGTTGAAAGCTGGAATTTAACAAATCTTTTGATGTTATCGAAGATTGTTCTTCCCTCTTTAACAGCTTTAACTATCGTTGCGAAGTCATCATCCTGCAGGAGCATGTCTGCAGATTCCTTGGCAACATCTGTACCGGAACCCATTGCAACACCAATGGCTGCCTTTTTAAGTGCAGGTGCATCGTTAACCCCATCCCCAGTCATTGATACAACATGACCCCTTGAACGCAGTGCCTCAACGATTCTAACCTTCTGCTCAGGGAAAACACGTGCGTACACATTAACTTCTTCAACCACGTTCTTGAACTCCTCATCACTGAGGTTATCAAGGTCTGAACCTGTTAAAACCTTTCCACCGCCCAGGGCACCATCTAAAATTCCAATTTCTGATGCTATGGCTGCTGCTGTGTCCTTATGATCACCCGTTATCATTACAACGTTGATCCCTGCTTTTTTACAGGTTGCAACAGCTTCCCGAGCCTCTTTACGTGGCGGATCCATCATTCCCACGAGCCCCACAAATATCAGATCATTTTCAAGGGCTTCTTTGTCCTCTAAATCCGCACTGGAATCTATTTTTTTGTATGCCAATGCTAAAACCCTCAGGGCACTTGAAGTCATGTTTTTGAGTTCTTCAAGAACTTCTTCCCTGTTGTCCTCTGTGATATCCGAAATTTCTCCTGCCTCTTCAACACGGCTGCATCGTTGGAGTATGATCTCAGGAGCGCCCTTGGTTAATACATACCTTTCGCCGTTGAACTCGTTGACAGTGGTCATTCTCTTCCTTTCACTGTCAAGGGGTATTTCAAAGATTCTTCGATGGGTTTTTTCAAGTTCTTCACGGGTGTAGCCATTTTCATCAGCAAATATGAGCATTGCACCATCTGTTGGATCTCCAAGGATCCTTCCATTTGAGAGGGTTGAGTTGTTACAGAGTGCTGAAACTGTGTAGGCCATTTCAGGGGATGTGATCTTGGTCTGACGCACGGTCATCTTGTTCTTTGTGAGTGTTCCAGTTTTATCTGTACATATGGTTGTGCATGAACCCAGGGTTTCCACAGCAAGAAGTTTTCTTACAACTGCATTGCTCTTAGCCATTCTCTGCATTCCAAGGGCCAGTGTTAGGGTTAAAATTGCAGGTAAACCCTCAGGTACAGCTGCAACTGCAAGTGAAACTGCAGTCATGAAGTTTTCAACGATGGGTACTCCCTTGAAAAACTGGAGTGCAAATATTCCAGAACACACAACAACAGCTATGAGGCCCATCATCTTTCCAAGACTGGCTATTCTATCTTGAAGGGGGGTTTTTGCCTCTTCTTCTTGTATCATCTCTGCAATTTTACCTATGGCAGTGTTCATTCCAATTTCAACAACAACTCCCAATCCACGCCCCATTGAAACACTGGTATCCATGAAGGCCAAGTTCTTTGTTTCCTCATCCGATACAAATGTTTCATCTTTTTTAACAGGTTTTGATTCACCAGTTAGTGCAGATTCATCAACGAGAAGGTCGTAACTTTTTATTATCCTTATGTCTGCAGGAATTTTGTCTCCTTCTTCAACAACAACAATATCTCCAACTGTGAGTTCAGCAGCCGGAATTTTAACCTTTTTACCGTCACGTACAGCAACTGCTTCTGCAGAACTCATGTCTTTGAGCTTGGCCATTGCTTCTTCAGCACGATTCTCCTGTATGAACCCTACACTTGCATTTAAAACAACCACAATTAGTATTACAGCCGCATCTGTAGTGTCTCCTACAAAAGCCGCAGCAACTGCAGCCACAATAAGTAGAATTATAAGGAAATCTTTAAACTGACCTAAAAACCTTCTTAAAGGCCCTGGTTTTTCTTCTTCCACCAACTCATTTGTTCCATATTTAATAACACGTTTTTGAGCTTCTTCAGTTTTTAATCCATCTGATTTGGATTCTAAATTATCTAAAACTTCATCAACGCTTAGACTTTGCCATTTCATTGTTACACATCTTGTAAAAAACTGCTTTTTCATAATTTATGAGTTTCATCTTTTTTTTTGTATTCAAAAATTCAGTTGAAAGTGGTTTTATTATTAAATCTGATCCCACTGCCTCTGCAACCTCCACTATGTAGGGTTGAAGTTCTTCTGGAGGTCTTATTGAATAAATAAGTGAAGCACCAGCATATATTTTTAAGTTGGGATCTGTAATATCATCTTTGACAACACCATCATGGGAAGGTTTAATATCTGTCATGATAATATTCATCTTATGATGTTCCTTCAGTTTGAGTGCAACCCTCGGGAAACCACCAACACCAACCTCAACGATCTTAGAGGTTTTATCATAGTTTTTTAGAATGTAATCTGATAAATCGTTCCACATCATATCACTACACTGTTTAATGGAGAAATTCATGATAATAAGAGAATTCCGGCGTCCAGATATCAAAAGGGTCCTTGAAATCGAGGAATCTTCCTTCGACGACCCCTACCCATCCAGTGTCCTTGTTGAAATTTACAACCTTGGAGCTGGTTTTCTGGTTGCCCAGGAAGATAATAGTATTGTGGGATATATTATATTTTGGATCAGATTTGAAGATGAGGGTCATATAATTTCAATTGCAGTTGACAAAAAATACAGGCGGAAGGGTGTTGGTTCCAAACTCGTTGAAACTGCCATGGAAATATTCAAAAAGTACAACGTAAAAACAATAAAGTTAGAGGTCAGACTTGGAAATCGTGGGGCACAGAAGTTCTACAGATACCTTGGATTCCATGAAAAAAAGGTTCTTGAAAATTACTACGAGGATCTTGAAAATGCCATGATTATGAATCGGGAACTGATGAAACCAACAGAACTGAACATTGAATATGGAAATGAATCAAAGGTTGATAAAAATTCTCAATAGACTCCAGGAAACATCAGCAAAATCCAGGAAAGAGTGAAGAAGATAATGTTTATTTAAACTTAAATATTAAATTAATCCAGTTATAATCCTTTAATATGAATTTTATATAATAAATAATATTTATTTGAGGAATTAAGCTCATATATTAATTAATAAATTGAATATTTAGATGAAATGGAATATGGTATCAAATACTAATAAAATAAATAGTTATTTGTAATAATGCGGTGATGCAATGCTAAAAGAGGCAAAATTAGCTTTAGAAGACGGAACAATATTTAAAGGAGAAAGATTCGGTTCTGAAACCACTAAAACTGGTGAAGTGGTTTTTACAACAGGAATGACTGGATACGTTGAATCACTTACAGATCCTTCCTACAAAGGCCAGATACTAATGTCAACATATCCCTTACAAGGTAACTATGGAGTATCCTCAGAGTGGTTTCAATCAGAGGGGATAAAGGCTGAAGGATTTATTGTAAGGGAGAATAACCCCTACACATCCCACAGTTTATCAGAAAAAAATTTATCAGAATTTTTAGCTGAATATGAAATTCCAGGTATAAGTGGAATAGACACCCGTGCCCTCACCCTGAAGATCAGAAGATTCGGAGCCATGAAAGGAGCTCTTACAACAGAAGAAATATCCGATGAGGAACTTCTGGAAATGGCAAAAGCCCAAAAGGGTATAGAAGAACTGGACCTTGTGGATGAGGTATGTGTTTCAGAGCCCAGAATATTTGGTGAAGACTACGATAAATGGGCTGTTATTCTTGACTGTGGTATAAAACAGAACAGCATCAATGCACTGCTTAAAAGAGAAGTTGGAGTTGTTGTGTTACCCTACAAGACTGATGTTAAAGAGATCATGGACTACGAACCTGATGCAATGCTTGTTTCAAGTGGCCCTGGAAATCCGGAAAGGGTTGGAAATGCCATTGAAACCGTTCAAAAGCTCCAGGAAAAGCTCCCAATATTTGGAATATGCCTTGGTCAGCAGATAATCAGCCTTGCATTCGGTGCTAAAATCTACAAAATGAAGTTCGGTCACAGGGGAATAAACCAACCAGTTAAGGACCTTAAAACTGGAAAGGTTTCAATAACATCCCAGAACCACGGTTTCACAGTTGATCCAGAGTCTGTACAGGGTTTACCAATAAATATAACCCAGTTAAATCTCAACGACGGCACTCCTGAAGGAATAGAACATAATGAACTGCCAATTTCAAGTGTGCAGTACCATCCAGAGGCTGGGCCTGGTCCACATGACACTGATTACTACTTCGACAACTTCGCTGAAACCCTGAAAAAATACTAAATTTAAATACTCAAAAATTCAATTGTAGACAGATAAAACCCCTAAATTATAATAAAAAGATTTTAAAAAATAATAACTGAGGGTATTTATTTAATTGTAGATTGAAATACCTGAGATCATAGTAAGGCAAATAATTTATTAAAATTAATTGTTAAAGTAAATGGATTATAATAATTGCTAATTAAGAGAATTAGGTAGAGGATCATAAATGCCAAAGGACGCAGACATAAAAAAAGTTCTCATTATTGGATCGGGACCCATTCAGATTGGTCAAGCAGCTGAATTCGATTATTCAGGTTCGCAGGCATGTAAATCCCTCATGGAAGAGGGAATTGAAACTGTGCTCGTGAACAGTAACCCTGCAACAATACAGACTGACATCGACACTGCTGACAGAGTCTATGTGGAACCCTTAACCCCTGAAATCGTTGGAAAAATAATAGAAAAGGAGAAACCAGATGCCATACTTCCCACAATGGGTGGACAGACCGGTTTAAATGTTGCCACCGGCCTTGAGAAGATCGGTGCCCTTGATGGAATTAAGGTCATAGGATCTTCTGTTCAAACTATAAGGAACGTTGAAGACCGTGACCTTTTTGGACACTTCATGATGAAGCTTAACGAGCCCATACCCAAGTGCAGGGCAGTAACTTCCCTTGAAGAAGCTCTAGATGCTGTTAAAGAGATCGGTTATCCTGTGATAGTCAGACCTGCCTTCACACTGGGAGGAACAGGAGGTGGAGTTGCCCATAATCAAGAAGAGCTGATTGAAATTGCAACCAGAGGCCTTGACATGAGCTTCATAAACCAGGTTCTCATTGATGAGTCTGTTATTGGATGGAGAGAATTTGAATACGAGGTAATGAGGGATAAAAACGACACCTGTATCATAGTCTGTAACATGGAGAACATGGATCCCATGGGAATACACACTGGTGAGAGCATAGTTGTTGCTCCAAGCCAGACCCTCTCAGATGTTGACAATCAACGCCTCAGAAATGCTTCAATCAAGATCATAAGGGCCCTTCAGATACAGGGAGGGTGTAACATCCAGTTCGCTGTTCACCCAGACACAGGGGATTATAAGGTCATTGAAGTGAACCCCAGGGTGAGCAGAAGCAGTGCACTTGCATCCAAAGCCACAGGATATCCAATTGCAAAGATATCATCCAAGATAGCAGTTGGAATGACCCTTGATGAAATACAGAACGATATAACCAAGGAAACACCCGCATCATTTGAACCATCACTTGATTACGTGGTTGCAAAGGTGCCGAGATGGCCATTCGATAAGTTCAAGGGAATTAAACGTGAAATTGGAGTTCAGATGCAGTCAACTGGAGAAGTTATGGCAATAGGTCGAACTGCAGAGGAAGCACTTCACAAAGCCATAAGATCCCTCGACATCGGTAAAAACAGCTTTGAAGAGGTTCCATTCACAGAGGACCTCCTTAGAAATGCAACGGATCAACGCATATTCCATATTTACAGTGCCCTGAAATCTGGAATGACAGTTGAAGAATTACATGAAATAACACAGATAAACACCTTCTTTTTATATAAGATACTCAACATCATTGAATTTGAGAACAAGTTAACCAAATTAAGTAGTGCAAATAAAGATGATGTTTTAAGTTCTGAAATCCTTAAAAAAGCTAAGAGAATGGGATTCCCAGACCGTAAGATCGCCAAGTTCGCAGGGTGCTCTGAAAAATCCGTCCGTAACATTCGAAAGGAGAAAGCCATATTACCAACCTACAAAATGGTTGACACTTGTGCTGCAGAATTTGAAGCAAAAACACCATACTATTACAGTACATACGAAGATGAAGATGAAGTAGCTGTTTCTGATAATAAAAAAGTTGTTATAATTGGTGCCGGACCTATAAGGATTGGGCAGGGAATAGAATTTGATTACTGCTGTGTTCATGCAGCAATGGCACTTAAAGATGAAGGAATTGAAACAATAATTATAAACAACAACCCAGAAACCGTCAGTACCGATTACGATATCTCAAACAAGCTCTACTTCGAACCATTAACACTGGAAGATGTCATGAACATCATTGACAAAGAAAAACCTCATGGAGTCGTTGTCCAGTTCGGAGGTCAAACATCCATAAACCTTGCAGTACCCCTTGCAGAAGAAGGTGTGAAAATACTTGGAACTCCCCATGAAAGTATTGACCGTGTTGAAGATCGGGAGAGGTTCACAGAGGTTTTAGAGAAACTTGAAATACCTCAGGCAGATTATGGTATTGCAAACTCTTTTGAAGATGCCAGTAAAGTTGCAGCAAGGATAGGTTTCCCAGTACTAGTCAGACCATCCTACGTTCTCGGTGGAAGGGCCATGGAAATTGTATACGATGATGAAGAGCTCAAGGAGTACATGAAGGAAGCCGTGAAAATATCACCAGAACACCCTATACTCGTTGATAAGTTCCTTGAAGATGCAATTGAAATAGATGTTGATGCACTCTGCGATGGTGAAGAAGTCTTCATTGGAGGCATAATGGAACATATAGAAGAAGCAGGAGTCCATTCCGGAGATTCTGCATGTGTGATACCTCCTCAAAGTATTTCCAAAGAGGTTATCCAGACCATCAAAGACCACACAAAAAAACTTGCCCTTGAACTGGATGTTGTTGGGCTTATGAACATCCAGTACGCTGTTAAAATGGAAAAACCCGGAAAGGCCATAGTTTACATCATTGAGGCCAACCCACGTGCAAGTCGTACAGTTCCATTCGTAAGTAAAGCTGTTGGAGTACCACTTGCAAAGGTTGCAGCAATGCTCATGATGGGTAAAAAACTCAGAGACTTCGGATTAAATGATGAAATTAAGATTAAACACGTTGCTGTTAAGGAATCCATATTCCCATTCATAAAAATTCCAGAGGCAGACTCAGTACTGGGGCCTGAGATGAAGTCCACAGGGGAAAGTATGGGAATAGATGAAAACTTTGGAGTTTCCTACTTCAAGGCACAGCTTTCAGCAGGCATGGAACTTCCAAAAGAAGGTAAAGTATTCATAAGTGTTAAGGATGCCGACAAAGACAGTATCCAGGACATAGTTAAGGATGCAGCTTCAATGGGATTCCAGCTTGTGGCAACTACGGGAACTGCAGAAGCAGTTAAGGGACATGTGTCCATAGAAACCATCCGCAAGGTAAGTCAGGGATCACCCAATATACGTGATGCAATGCTTGATGGTGAAATAAACCTTATAATAAACACACCCTCAGGCAGGCAATCTGCAGATGATGGTTACCATATAAGAAGACTTGCAGTTGAACTTGGAATACCCTACGTTACTACACTTGCAGGAGCTCGGGCCGTTCTCACAGCAATTGAGAAGGTTAAAGATGGAAGTATTGATGTCAAATCTCTAAATGAATACCATGAATTAATTGAATAAAAAGAGGGATACATATTAACCTTTTTTTTATTTGATATTTCTTATTTAAGCCCCTAAAATCAGATTTTCTTTCTATTTTTTATTTATAATTATTTTTAAATGAGGAGACTAAAATTAAAAAATTTTTTAATACCATCTTCAATGAATAATTTTAATAAGGGTTTAAAAGTTGTTTTTTAAGAAATAAAATCGTTTCAAACCTTTTATTTAGTATTCAACTGATTTTTTTTCTTGATTTTTTAAAAACTACAAACTAATAAATAGTAAGGATAAAAATATCTTATTTTATATGATCACCATTAAAAACGCCAGGGTTCTCTACGGAGAGAACATGGAAGTTCATAAAGCAAACATCCTCATTGAAGATGATAAAATAGTTGAAGTATCAGAACATGCACATGGAGGAAGGGTTGTAGATGCTTCAGGTTGTATAGTTGCCCCTGGACTTATAAATTCCCATATTCACATAGGGGATTCAGTTGCAAAGGATGTTGGAGATGGACAGCACATAGATAAAATAGTTAAACCTCCAGATGGAATAAAACACAGGATACTGAATGAAACTCCTCCAGAGAAAATCATTGAATCAATGCGAGACTCCATGAGGCACATGCTCGAAACAGGTACAACAACATTCATTGATTTCAGAGAGGGAGGATTTGAAGGTATTGAACTTCTTGAAGAAGCTTCAAGGGATATTCCAATACGGAAGATCGTGCTGGGGCGCCATGATTCATTCATGGACCCTGAAGTTGAAACATCGAATGTGCGAAAAACTGCAAAAAAACTTCTCAGATCATGTGATGGGATTGGTTTAAGTGGTTTTGGTGAAATAAGGGATGATGTGGCACTTGAGATTACAAAGACCTGTAAAAAATATGGTAAAATCTCTTCCATACACGCTGCAGAGTACGGTGCAGTTCAAAGACAATCTTTAAAAACAAACGGCAACACTGAAGTTCAGAGAGCTTTGAAAACCGGCTTTGACCTTCTGGTACATTTAACATCCCCCCTTGATGATGATTTGAAGGTCACAGGCCTTGAGGGCGTGCCTGTTGTTTCATGCCCACGTTCAAATGGAGCATTGTCTGTGGGCATACCCCCAATAAAAGAGATGATGGACAACAACATAAATCTTCTCCTTGGAACTGACAATGTGATGTTCAACTCCCCAAACATGTTTCATGAGATGGAGTATGCCCTTAAAGCTACAAGAGGCCTTTACAAAGAGTATCTATCCCCAGTTGATGTGTTTAAGATGGCAACTGTCAACGCTGCAAGGGCACTCAACCTGAACTCAGGATACATTCAGGAGGATAAGGTTGCTGATCTCATAATAGTTAAACAGATCTCTGAAAATCCAGTGTTGTCCCTCATAAATAGGGCTGAATCGAAAAACATAATAGGATTAATAACAGAAAGTAAATTAATATAAAGAGGTGAACCTATGTACAAAAAAATACTACTGCCAACAGATGGTTCAAAATATGCAAATAAAGCTGCTGAACATGCCATCTGGATTGCAAGTGAAAGTTGTGCTGAAATAATTGTTTTAAATGTGGTTGAAACTTCTTCACTTGTTGGATTACCTGCAGAAGATCTCATAGTGAAAATAACAGAGATGCTGAAGGAAGAGGGAAAATTAGCCATAGAACACATCGTTGAAATAGCAGAAGATAGCCCAACAGAAGCTAAATGTGAAAAAACCATAAAGATCACATCAAAAACAAAAGAAGGTTCTCCTGCAGAAGCCATATTGAAAACTATTGAAGAAGAAGACATAGATCTTGTTGTGATGGGAACTTCTGGAAAACATGGACTGGACAGATTTTTATTGGGAAGTGTAACTGAAAAAGTGGTTAGATCAGCAGGCTGCCCAGTCTTAGCAGTACATTGATCTAAAATTTTTTAATTCAATTTTTAAAAAAAAACAGTGCTAATTAGTTTTATGCATGAATTAGCAGGTGTAACAATGCTTGTAAAAGAGATAATGTCAGAGGACATACACTACATACATGTTCCAGGTAACCGTGCCAACGCACTGGAACTTATGAGAGATAAGAACGTATCAGGATTACCCGTTGTCAAAAAAGGAACCAAAGAAATTGTTGGAGTACTCACAAGAACAGATCTTGTTGAAAACCCTGATGAAGAGCAAATAGCCCTTATAATGACCCGAAACCCAATAACCGCATCTCCAGATGATGATGTTAAAGAGATCGCAGACAAGATGATGGAAAACAACATAAGAAGAGTTCCAATAACCGAAAATGGAGCCTTAGTTGGTCTTGTAACTGCATCAGACATGATAAACAACGCTTTATGGAAGATGGAAGTTAAAGATCCTGTTGAGGATTACATGCTCAGAAACATTCCAACAACCTGGGAGAGAACTCCCCTCAATGTTGCATTTGGGATAATGAGATACTTCAACCTCAAGGTTTTACTGGCCCTTAACAACGAGGGAAAACTTTCAGGTATACTCACAGAAACAGATTTCATAGATGAAAGTGAGGTTGTATCTGAAAGGACTGTTCACAACACTTCTGTAGGTACTGAAGGGGATAAATGGTCATGGGACAGTAAAAGCGTGCTCTACGTCATTAAGAATCATCTTAAATTTTCTGATAAAGAAGTCAGGGATGTTGCAACACCGGATCCTGTTATTGCAACAACAAAAACACCTGTTCAGGAATGTGCAAATAAGATGAAACAGAAAAAAATTGAACAGATTCCTGTGATTGATGTTGAGGGAGATCTGGTTGGACTTGTCAGGGCCATAGATTTAATAAGAGCTATCAGCGATTAAAATGTCAAAAATTCCAATTTTAAAGATAAAGGGGGATCCAGAAACCATAAGGATCATCGCCAAAAAGGGTGGAGACGTATCAATACAGACAATAAACCTGAAATTCATAATGGCAAACCTATGGTGGGATGGGGCCCCTGAATTTGAAACTTTCTTCAACGTGATGGAGTTAACAATTAAAAGAGCCCTTAAAGAAGTTCATGAATTTGAAAAATTGACAATTGATTATACCTACCGAGCAAATGACAGCCTCGAGGATGCATCTGAGATAGTGGTGGAAATAAACGATGTTAAAGCCGATGAAGTGGATGTAGAAATAGCTGGAAGGTTTATAAGCCTCCTTGGAGAGGATGATAGGGGATTTTTCAAGAGGCTCACAAGTTCACGTAGAAGGGTTGAAGAAACAGTTCACAAAGAGATTTAAAAAAAAGAATTGAGTTATTTTTAATGAAGCAATTAAATAATTGAATTCTTTATGGAATTTATTTTTTCTAAAATTTTTATTTCTTTTATATAACCCTTCTAACATGGGGTAAAACTTGAATAAGAAGTTTTTCAGCATCTTCTTTGTCAATAACTCTTCTTGCAACAATTTTACCCTTTTTGAAGATTGTAACATTTCTTCCTTCTGTTTCAAGCATTGCTATGCCCATTTCAGTAGAACATTTGACACTGCCAAGTTTTTCAAGTTCTCCACATGTGCTTTTTATGTTAACGCTGTAGGGAAGTTCTGTTTCAAACATGATCTTGTTCTTCTCATCTTTACATGGTTTGTAAACAACAATATCCTTTTTTGAATCTCCATGATCCCCTATATCCATTGTGACCCTTTTAAAGCCCACAGCTTTGAGTTCTGAATCAATGTGACTTAATACTCCCCTGTTTAAGAGTTTATCTATTTTTTCAACTTCAATGAGCGCAGTATCCTCATTATCCCTGACCCTTACTACAGCAGAACCTGTAAGTCCCTTCAGAAGTGATTCTGCATATTTTATCCTGTTTATCTTTTTAGGGGTTATTTCACTATTTTTTGATATTCTTGTTGCAAGACAGGTGGTTGAAGGTGAATAGTTCAGTCCCATGGAACCCAGTAGTTCTCTTACTTCTTCTGCTGTGAAGCCTGCCTTGACCAGAGGATTTTTAATATTTTTGTTGTAGTTCACCATTATTCCAGGCCTATCTTCAAGGAGATCACTTATGTTGGTACCGTCTGCTATTTCATCAAGGTTTTCCTGGGCCATTATCTCCCCAAGTTTGGAGTACATCTTGTTTTTGCAGACATAGCACCTGTTTGGTGGATTTGATTTGAATGATTCATCCGTGAGAAAATCATCCTTCACAACCCTATGTTTTATTCCTATTTCCTCTGCCACTTTCCTGGCATTTTCCACAAAATCATTGGGCATAACCCCATTGTCAATTGTAACAGCAAGCAATTCCTTTGAAACTTCTACTGCAACTTTTGCAAGGAGTGTGCTGTCAGCACCGCCTGAAAAGGCAACAAGAACCTTTTTATCACGAATTTCTTCCTTTAATATCTCTAATTTCTTTTCTATTTCCATTAAAATCATTCCATGAGCTTTAATTTTTAATTTAAAATTTTAACGTGATTTGAGAGCAATAATGGTATGTAAGGATGTTAAATCTAAAATTACAGTTTATAAACTCTTTTTTATGTATTCTAGAACTTCAACTGCATCTTCCCTTTTCACATCAACACTTCTTTCATCCAAAAATCTTTCAAGAACCTGCTTTTTAGATTCATCAATGCCTGAATCACTTAAAACCTTTCTGTAGGTCCTCTTAGGATAATAAATCGATTTTGCAGTCTGAATGAGGGTTTTAAAGTCTTCTTCGCTTATTAGCTTTTCATTTAACGCTGCCTTGAAATTGTACCCCATAGTAACCAGGGCTTCTGATAGCTGTTCCAGGGTTTTGGGGTTGAAAACAACCGCAACATCATCATCAGCTTCTATTAACCCTCCTTTATAGTAACTGTAAACTCTGCCCACCCCAATCATTCCAAAATCATCAAGTTCAGATGCCCTTAGTGCACCCATACTTGCACCACCAACAACTGTAACACCTTCTTTTAATGCTTTGAGTATTTCTTTATGGGAAACAGCAGGTTTTTGATGGAAAACACCATCAATAATTGCTATTACATCTGGTTTATCCTTCAAAGCTGTTAAAATATCACCTCTGCCAACAGGGGGGCGATAATCTGCTATCAAAATTTCAGATGCTTTATTAGGATGTAGCGAAGGGCCTGTAAACACTACGATCTTTTTATCTGTGATCTTTTCATTTTTATCCAATTCAAATCCTCTTATTGTTTTATCCAGCTTCATTAGATCGGATGATTATTTTTGAATGATTATTTAATCACCAAATAATAACTATTAACGTGAAAACTTAATAAATAATTTTCTACTTCAAAAATAAGGACTGAAAATGGATTTTTAAAGAATAAATTTTAAAAATAGTTGAAATTAGGTATAAGTAGATATAACTAAAAATAATTAATAATAATTTTCGAAATCACTGCTTCCAACGATTTCTTCATGAAGCTTTAAAATTCTTGGAATTGATGGATGATCCGATCCAAGCCTTTTTTCCCATTTTTTTATGACGAAGTTGATTCCAACTTCTTCTGTACCATGTACAAGGTTGTCTGCATGGGCCACAATTTTCTCCTCAAGTGTAATGGGTATGTAATCCTTAGCTGGTAATCCAAGTGCTTCTGCTTCTAATTGAGGTATTCCTGCACCTATATGTCTTTCAGCAATTCTCTGGACTTCGATGGGAAATTCTCTCTTACGGAGTATTTCTGCACCCACCACCCCATGGAATATACTGTGGGTTTTTGATCTACCAATATCATGGAGCAATGCTCCTTCTTCAACCAAATCCACGTCCACATTGTCAAAATTAGAGGATAATTGCAGTGCCTTCCTTGAAACTGTTTTACAATGTTCAACTATGTTATCAGACAGTAACTCGTCTAAATTCTCTAAGATTAAATTTGTATTCAAGTATTCTTCCTCAAACTAATTTAAAAATAAGGTTTGATTTCAATGAATTCAACTCATTTTTTGCATCATTTCCTTCAATTCAGTTATAACTGCAGAGTTATCCTGATATTCTAAGTTGCCACCACATTTTGGACATATGAAGTTGTTTTCAGATGCTTCATCGAATCTGTACCTGCATCCATTGGTTAAACATACAAAGAACATGTTTCCCTCTTCGAATTGCAGTGCCTCTTCAATTTCCCTTGAAAAATTTTCATACTTATGGGTTATTATGTCTGCAACCTTTTCTTCCTCAAACTTCCAACTGTAGGTGTACCACTGGGTTTCAGGGTCTTTGCTTCTTTTGTAACTTGCAACTCCTGCATCGTAAAGTTTGTAGAGTACTTTTCTTACAATATTAAGTCTTATTTCAGTTTCTTCTGCAATTTCTTCATCTGTTGTTTTACCCTTCAATAAACATTCAATGATAGAAACACTGCTTTCCTCATCATTTGTGATGTCCATGAGGACTTCTTGAACGGTGGGATCCATAAGCATTTAAGCTCCTCCTTTAATTATGAAAATTTGAGTAAATCCGAGATCATGGCCATTTGAACATGATCACCCATTTAGTTGGATACTTCATTTTATAATCATCTAAAACCATGATAAGATGGTTTCAATATAATCGGATTTAATGGTCGGTACCTTAGACTCATGAAAAATTATCTTCAATTGTCCATTAGTACTTTTGATATCACTCACATCAAATCGTTTACACCATTACACTCTTGAAATTTACATTCAAAATTTTCAAAATAATATAATAATCTCGGTGATATAGTATATAAACAAAATAGTATTTATATTTGTTGAATGACAATATTGCTCAAAAAAAGCAATGATTTAAAATAGGTTTAAAGAATTCTAACAATTACAGCAGGCGTGTGCTCAACAGAATCAAGCATATCCACAGTAATATCAGTTATATCTCCATCAAAAGTACTGCTCATATCGTAAACTGTTTCCATATCCATCTCATTTTTTTCATGGTATTCCTCAGTTATTTTAGCTATTTCAATTATTTTATCCAGATCATGCCTCTTTGAAATTCCCAGAGGTGTTGGACCTATTATACTTCCAAAACGACCCAAGATATATCCAAAAAATCCCATGTTGCATTTTATGCCTGAAACAGCTATGGGGAGGGATGTGAATTTTTTACCAAAAAGTTCGTAGCTGGCATCTGTATCTATGATCATCACGGTAACCCTCCTGCCGGTACTTTTCAGTAGCTCATCTTCAATATCCATTGCAACCAGTTCAGGTTTATCTGGAAGTAATGAAACGAATGTTCCAGGAACGTTACTCAAATCCACACCAGCTTCAGATGCAGGTTTAAGTGCATGTTTCAACCCATAATACTCCAAAATAACCCTTTTATGAGATCTGGCTTCTGGAGGAAGTTTTCTGAGATTATGAATAGTTCTTTTCTTTATCCGGAAAATTGGGCCCAAAATATAACCCCATAAATATTTGGACCAGAGATCAGCCAGAAGTATGGACATAATTGATGGTTCAAATTCAGCTTCATCAACCAGCCTACCCTGGGATACAGATATGGGAGTTTCAGAGATAACTAAAAAATCACCATCTTCAATCAGATCTGCAGCACCATGAATTATGGTTTTATAAGGTTCACCAGGTTTTATGTATCCTGTCTTAATTGGTATGGTGATGTAATTCAGTTTCTTATCCAATGAATGTTCAGCCACTTCATCACCACCCATATATCCAGAATAGATTCTTCAATCTCACAGTATCATCTTGATTAAAAATAATTTGTTAGTCAAAACCTTCTTCAAAGTATTATAAAATAAAAATTGAGAAGTTTCATCCCTTGATTGGTGGTGCCCATACCTTAAGGTCTATTCCCTCTATTATGGCCCGTTTACCTTCAAGCTGGACAATAACTCCAGAATGGACTTTCTGCATCATACAATGGCCTGGAAGGAATCTAACTGTTTCACCAATACTGGGTATGTTTCCCTCGATTATGCCCTCAAATCCTCCAACCATACATATTCCAATGTCCATGAATTCAAAGTCTGATTCTGGATCAAGTCTGTGGCACGGTCCCACCATGTGAACCGTTATGAGGCCGTTATCTTCACTTAAAATCTTTGCAAAGTGGGTGATTGGACATGCAAGTGGCCTGTACCTTACAACATCTCCTGCTTTGAGTTCTTTATGCGTGAAGGGGTAGAGAACTTCTCTGCAGGAACGTTCCCCTGGAAGGGGATTTAATATGAAATCTGCTTCGTAGCCATCCAGAACACCTACAAATTTCTCTTCTTCAGGGATCACATTCTCTTCCTTGAGGATCTCCCTTATTTCACTTCTATTTTCATTGAATATTTCCTGGAGGAGGAATCTGCAGCTTTCAAGATTTACCTTGTTTTTCAAGAGGAAGTGTGCAAACTCCTCGCACCTTGCGTATCCACACACACCACAGTTGAAGCCAGGTAACAGTTTCAAAAGCCTTGAGCGTGGATCTGTGTTAGTTGAACTGTTGCTCATAAATACACCTATAATACATAATAATCTGCTTTAAAATTTATTCGCCGTTATTCCCCTTCGTAACTCTGGAATCCATCAATTCTACGGAGTATTCCTCGGTGATATTTTTTGTTAACCTTGGTTTCACCAACACAAAGTGTGCACACAGCAAGAGGTGCTGAATGTCTTAATTTTTCCTCGTCAAGGGCTACTTCTTTGGATTTTATCATTTCTTCAGCCAGTTCAACACATCCCTGACCTGAAAGTCCATTTGCTTCTATTATTTTACATTTGGGGTTTACTTCAAGGACTCTTTCCCTGAATATTTCACGTTCAGCCTGAGATATCATGTCACCCTTTGTTACGACTGCAATATCTGCAGTACTAAGAAATGGACCAACTTTAAGGGGAGTGTTGGGTCCACTGGTTGCGTCTATAACACAGACACCAAGACAGTTCATTGTGTATGGGGCACATCTGTGGCAGAGCCCTGCTGTTTCAACAACAAGAAAATCTGATTCATTTTCCTCTGCCCAGCTTATCATGTCATCTATGTTGTAGATTGCATAGTGGTCTGGACACATGTCCATGGAAAGTCCCACCTTCGTTGGTACCCCAACTTTGGCAAATTTTTTATCATCATCTGTGTACAGGCAGTCGATTTTAACCACAGACGATTTGAGATCCCTTTGTTTAAGATTTTTAAGGGCATGTATCAGTACAGCTGTCTTTCCAGAACCTGGAGTTCCGGCAACAATTACCATCCTCATAATTTCACATCTTCCATGTTTATATCTTCAATAACTTCTCCGTTACGCACCTTGTCCCTTAAACTGAGCATGAGTTCATCGATCTTATTCAGTTTTTGAGATATGGCTTTTTCTGCAGGTGTTGTTCCTACAACATTCTGCATTCCCCCACTCTTCATGACTATACGTTTATCTGTCATCAAGGCAAGCACCGGGTCATGAGTTACAACCATGACTATCTTTCCATGCCCTGAGAGGACCTTAAGGGCGTCATGCTTTCTTATACCTGCATTCTCTATTTCATCAATGAGTACAATTGGAGAATCACTGATAATTGCCACATCTGCCACCATTAAAGCTCTTGATTGACCTCCACTTAAAATTGTAAGGTCAAAATCCTTTTTTATGGGTTCTCCTGTGAGTGTGTTGGCCAATTTTATAACGGAATCCACACATTTGTCACTGGCACCCCTGCATTTAGCGTGAAGATTTAAGAAATCACCAACAGACATGTCCGCAAGGAAATTCATGTTCTGGGACAGCTGTGCCACCATTTTTTTACGGGGATTAGTTCTGTCCTCGTAGCTGGGTTCCTCATCATTTACAAGGATTTTCCTGCGTGAAAATGTATCTTCCTGTGCGAGTTGTTCTATGTCACCTATGAGAGAACTTTTACCACTCCCTGTGGGACCAACAACCCCAAATATTTCACCTTTTTTTATGATTACTTCTTCAACAGGTTCTTTGTTCCCCTGTTTGTCGTAGCCACCTATAACAGTTATTTTTTCTATCATTGCAGGTTCACCTTTCCCAAAGTGTCTCCCCTCAACCCCATTCTCATGGTTTCAAGTGCCGTTATTTCATCAGGTGGGATATTTCCAAGGTTCACATTTGCTCCAAATTTCAGTATCATGTAAACTTGCTGATTTTTATGTGGAGCTTCCCAGATTATTTTGTTGATATCCGTTTTTTTCATGAATAATTCAACATCGTCTTCTTTAACATTGCCATCACTGTCGTAGATACCTATTCCCTTTCCACCTTCCCTTGCTTCAATGAGGACTTTATCGGCACCTGCTTCTATGTCAAAATTAACAAGATCGATCCGTTGATCAATGGTCATTTCACCATCTTTTCTTGGATCCTTCTTTCCAACCTCGGTTATTGTCATGAAGCCATTATCCTTCACTTCACGGATTATTCTTTCCCTTTCTTCAATGGATATGTCAATTGTGCCGTCAGATATTTCTATTGCCTCAAATCCAAGTTTCTGGGATTCATTTAAAAATTCTTCGAATTTATTTTGAATGTATGCAACTTCAAACAATGTCCCGCCAGGGTATGGTTTTACATCATGGGATAAGTACGTTTCAACTTTAGCTTTTATAATGTCTCTTTCATGGACGGCTGAGGTTCCCCATCCAAATTTTGCAAGATCCACATAATCTCCAGATATTTGAAGCAGATCTTCAACAGCTCTTGGACCCATTCCTTTATCCAACATCATTGTAATGCCTTCTTCAGCATCTTTAACGTGAATCTGTGTGAGAAAATTAAATGCATTCATTGCATCACCTTGTTTTTCTATATAATTTCATGTGTTAGTTGTAGATCATATATAAACTATTTCAAATAAAATTTTAGAACTTAATAAGAATTGAATCTTTCGTTTTACTGTTTCAAATTATGAAGATCAAGATATAAAAATTGGGAATATTCAATATCCTAATAATTATTCAACATCGTAGTTAATAGAATAAATTGAAATCATCAAAAAATTTACTTAAATCAAAATTCTAGTTTAATTTAAGAGATCTACATGGGAAATTTGATATAATTAATAAATTTACGGAAATCATAATTAGTAACTTTTATGCGTTAGCAGCAAGTAATTCAAATATGGTAAATTAAATGAATATTGAATAGACTGGATCATTAGTATATCATCATCATAATTCATTGAATAAGAACACATCATGTAAAAATGTGAAGTGATTTTTTATGGAAAAAACTATTCATTACTTTGAAAATCCGGGCATAGAAAACACAGAAAAGCTCATAGAACTTGTTAAAGCTCGAAAAGAAGAATTAAGTATAAAGAACATTGTAATTGCATCTGCATCTGGAAGTTCAGGTGTTAAACTTGCAGAAATGATTGAGGATGCGAGTATCGTTAACGTGACTCACCACGCAGGTTTTAAAGGTGGGGATGAAATTGAGATTGAAACCAAGTACGGCCTAGAACTCGAGAAGAGGGGTGTTGAAATTTATGCAGGATCCCATTCCCTCAGCGGTGTTGGAAGGGGAATATCCAACAAATTTGGTGGTGTTACACCAGTTGAAGTAGTGGCAGAAACTTTAAGGATGTTCTCTCAGGGTTTAAAGGTCTGTGTTGAAATAAGCATCATGGCTGCAGATGCAGGGCTTATACCAACAAATACTGAAGTTATAGCCATAGGGGGCACTGGAAAAGGAGTAGATACTGCTGTGGTGCTCAGTCCTGCACACATGAACAACTTCTTTGACCTTAGGATACATGAGATCATTGCAATGCCCAGACCATAATTTGTGGGGTTATCTTTTCATCATGTTTCCAAGCAAAAGTTCAAAAATTAATCTAGAAAAACAAGTAAGTTCACAATGACGTCATAATGGAATGTTGGTGACATTTTGATGATAAAAGTCAAAAATCAGTTCTGTGATAATAAATTATTGGTAAAAAAACCGTTGCTTTTAAATATGAGTTGTTACAATAACACAATAAGTATTAGTAACATTAGCTGTGGGGGTATGAATTGAAATCTCTTATAAACAATACCATAAAAGAATCTGAAAAGAGAAGGGAAAGATCAGAAGTTGAAGCCCATCATGAATATGATGATAGCATCGACAGCGATCTTAAAGAGATTATACAAAGAAGCCGGGCTAAAATCTATGTTATTGGAACTGGAGGGGCAGGGAATAACACAGTTTCAAGACTTAGTGAAATAGGAATAGCCGGAGCAGGAACTATTTCGGTAAATACCGACGCACAGGATCTTTTCTACTCAAAATCAGACCACAAAATACTCATTGGTCGGGACACATGCGGAGGTCTTGGAGCCGGCGGAGTGCCTGATGTAGGAGAACAAAGTGCTGAGGAAAGCGAAGAACAGATCAAAGCCAAACTCGAAGGTTCAGACATGGTCTTTGTAACCTGCGGTCTTGGTGGAGGAACAGGAACCGGTTCTGCACCAGTTATATCCAAACTGGCAAAGAAACTAGGGGCTCTTACAATAGCAGTTGCAACAATGCCATTCAGTGCAGAAGGACTCAGAAGAAGAGAAAACGCTGAAAAGGGACTTGAAAAGCTCCAAAATGCTGCAGACACCGTAATAGTCATCCCAAACGACAAGCTCCTTGAAGTAGCACCTAACCTGCCAATAAACAAGGCTTTCATGGTTGCAGATGAGATACTTGGAAGGGCTGTGAAGGGCATAACAGAACTCATAACCAAACCTGGTTTAATCGGCCTGGACTTTGCAGATATAAGAAGCATCATGATGGGCTCAGGAATGGCAATGATAGGAATGGGCGAATCCGACTCAGGTGACAGGGCAATAGAATCTGTTCATGAAGCACTCAACAGTCCTCTTCTGGACCTGGACATATCCAATGCCAAAGGTGCACTCATTAACATATCTGGAAGCTCAGACCTGACACTGCACGAAGCAGAGAAGGTTGTGCAGATAGTTGCAGATGAACTGGATCCAGATGCAAACATAATCTGGGGTACACAGATACAGGAAGACCTGCAGAACACAGTCAGAACAACCATAGTTGTGGCCGGAGTTAAATCACCACACATATTTGGAATGCCTGGCGAACGTGAGTATGTAGAAGAAAAAACGAAAGAAACTGTTCCAGAATCTTCACTAGAAGAATTCATTGATGGTGTTTTTTAATCACAAAACCGTATTATTCATTAGTTGGTAGAGGACACCATCGATCATCAGTACTCCATAAAATGTTTCTGTCTTCAGATTTTCAAGTCATGTTAGAATTTATAGGTTAATTTTATGGGTTTAGTTCATACCATCCACCCACAGGATCAAAAGGTTTATAAATCCCTAAAGAGATAACCTATTTGTGATATTCTAGATTTTTTTATAAATATCTCTTCTTTAAGCGTGTCAAAAAGCAGGTATTTCTATGAGTTTAAGTAAAGAGTCAACAGTCAATTTTCTAAAATTATGTCAAAGAGTTCTGCATGTGTCTAAAAAGCCAGACAGAAGTGAATACTTAAATGTTGCCAAAATAACTGGCATTGGAGTTATAATAATAGGTGTTGTAGGATTTATAATCAGTATGATAGCTCAGCTTTTAGGCCAGTAAGTGATTAATATCGATTTAAATCTATTAAAAGCAACTTTTAAAAAACTTTTAAAATAATTATCTATTTATAATAATTATTTGAATATATTATTTGTAATTAAAATCTAAATTTAAAATTTCAACATAACCATAAAACAGCATTATCTAAAATTATTTAAATCTAGAAAGTAATATTGATTTAAGTCAGGTAAGTGATAAATTGATCTATGCAATAAGAACCCTTGTGGGCCAGGAGAAAAACGTTGCAAGAATCATTGCAAGAAATGTTAAAACAAGTGGGATTGAAGTTTACTCAATCTTAGTGCCTGAAACACTTAGAGGATACATTTTAATTGAATCCGAAACAAAAATAGACATGCAGAATCCTGCATTTAAGGTTCCCCACATGAAGGGTGCAATCGAAGGTGAAATACCCTACGATGAGATACAAACCTTTTTAAACCCAGAACCTATCACAGCTTCCATCAAAAAGGGAAGTATTGTGGAACTGGTATCAGGACCCTTTAAGGGAGAAAAGGCTAAAGTTATCAGGATAGATGAATCTAAAGAAGATGTGGTCTTAGAACTTATCGAGGCCGCAGTTCCAATTCCTGTTACAGTTAAAGGTGATCAAATTAGATTAATACAGAAGGAGGCAGATTAATGGCAAAAGAAACTGTAGAAATTCTTATAGACGGCGGTAAAGCCACTCCAGGACCACCATTAGGTCCTGCAATAGGTCCGCTGGGCATTAACATGATGCAAGTGGTTGAAGAGATCAACAAAAAAACTTCAGATTTCAGTGGAATGAAGGTACCAGTTAAGGTTATAGTTGATATCGGCACCAAAGCATTTGAAGTGGAAGTTGGTACACCACCAACAACTGCACTCATAAAGGATGAACTCAAAATAGAGAAGGGTTCACAGGATCCTGGAACAGACAAAGTAGCAGACCTCAAAGTTGAACAGGCATTGAAAATCGCTCGTATGAAATTCGATGCATTACTGTCCAACGACTACAAAATGGCTGCTAAAGAGGTTATAGGTACCTGTGTAAGCATGGGCCTAACAGTCGAAGGAAAAGATCCAAGAGAAGTGCAGAAAGAAATAGATGAAGGAGTATACGATAGTGTACTTGTTCAGGATGCTTAAATCCTGATCTATTTCTATTTTTAAAATTCATTGGAATTAAAAATAAAGCACATGTTTTAAAATTTCATACTCACATTTATCACAGGGGATAAATATTACTAATTTATCCTGTCATCCATTCACAAATTCAATTTCATGGATATGGCATCATATCAGTGAACAAAATATATTATTCATTGTGAACTTTTCATTTGAAAGAGTTCATGGAGGAATATTTGATGAAACAAGAGATATTGGAAGCGGTGAAGAAGGCTAAAGAAGACTCAAAGCCGAGGAACTTCACACAATCCATTGATGTTGTTATAACCATCAAGGATTTAGACGTGAAAAAGCCAGAAAACCGTATAGATGAAGAAGTGTTTCTCCCAAATGGTCGTGGTAAAGACGTTAAAATTGCCTTCATAGCTGAAGGTGAGTTAGCGCTTCAGGCCAAAAACGCAGGTGCAGACCTGGTTATAACCAAGGAAGAACTTCAAAAACTTGGTAAAAACCGTAAGGAAGCGAAAAAAATTGCAAACAAGCATGACTTTTTCGTTGCACAGGCAGATTTCATGCCCCTTGTGGGTAGATTCCTAGGACCTGTATTAGGACCAAGGAAAAAAATGCCTAAACCTGTTCCTGCAACAGCCAAAGCCGAACCAATAATGGGAAAACTTAAAAGCACAGCAAAAGTTAGAATAAAAGATCAACCAGTCATACAAGCAATTGTAGGCTCCCAAGATATGGATGATGAACTCATTGCAGAGAACATCGAAGCCGTGCTTGATATAATGGACAGAAAACTGGAGAAAGGAAGAAGCCAGATAAAGGCCATGTACGTTAAAACAACCATGGGCCCAGTAGCGAGGGTGGTCTAAATGCCTCATGTAGCTAGTTGGAAGAAGGAAGAGGTGGAAAGCCTCAAAGAACTCATAGAAAGCCATGATGTTGTGGGTATGGCTAACCTTTCAGACATACCAGCTCCTCAGCTTCAGAAGATGCGAAGAGCCTTGAAGGACAGTGCAGTTGTTAAGATGTCAAGGAAAACTCTAATGACCCTTGCACTCTCAGAGTCCAAAAAGGAAAACATAGCAGATCTTGGAGAACACATGGATGGGCAGCCAGCCATGATCTTCACAGATATGAACCCCTTCAAGCTGTACAAGATACTTGAGGACAGTAAAACAGAAGCTCCTGCAAAACCTGGAAGCATTGCACCAGAAGACATAGTGGTGCCAAAGGGTGATACGGCCTTCAAACCTGGTCCAATACTTGGTGAGCTTCAGAAAGTGGGTATTCCTGCAAAGATCGATAAGGGCAAAATAGTTATAACCAGTGATAAAACAGTAGTTGCTGAGGGAGAGACTATCTCCAGGGAAATTGCAAGTATGTTAACCAGACTTGAAATATTCCCAATGGAAGTTGGAATCGACCTTGTAGCTGCTTATGAAGATCAAACAGTTTACACATCGGACCTATTGACAATCGACGAAGAGAAAACAATAGCAGATGTACAGAAAGCCTTCACTCAGGCATTGAACCTGTCAGTGAACGCCGTGATATTCAACAAGGAGTCCGTACCAGTAATACTGCAGAATGCAAACACCAAAGCAATGAACCTGGCACTGAATGCAGATATTTTAACATCCAAAACCAGGGACATGATACTTGCAAAAGCTTATGCACAGATGCTTGCACTTGCATCTGAAGTATCAGGCAAGGATACAGATGCAGTTGACGATGAACTTCGAGAAAAACTGAATTCACAGGCCACTGCAGCAGCCCCGAAGGATGATAAAAAACCCGAAGACGATGAAGAGGAAGAAGTTGAAGAAGAGAAAGAAGAGGATGCAGCAGCAGGTCTCGGAGCTCTATTCGGCTGATTTAACATTAAATTTCAACAACTTTAATAAAAATTTAAGGAAGTTAAAACTCAGGGTAAACACTCACGAGTTAAACAAATTTAACAATATTTAGAATTTGAGGTGAATCAAATGGAATATATATACGCAGCAATGTTATTGCACACAGCAGATCAGGAAATTAACGAAGAGAACGTTAAAAAGGTATTAGAAGCAGCAGGAACAGAAGCAGACGAAGCAAGGATCAAAGCATTAATAGCAGCACTCGAAGATGTTGACATCGAAGAAGCTATAGCTAAAACAGCAGTAGCAGCCGCAGCACCTGCAGCAGCCGCAGCACCTGCAGCAGCTGAAGAAGAAGAGGAAGAAGAGGAAGAGGAAGAAGAGAAAGAAGAAGAAGCAGCAGCCGGTCTCGGCGCACTCTTCGGATAATCTCTTTCCCACCTTTTTTTTTAATCGGAAATATTATATCAGACTATTTCATGTCGTTAAAAGTCCGGAATCTAATATATAAATATTGGATCTCCACTTGACTTTTTCATATCTAGAATTTTAACTTATTTAGATATATTATTAAAAATATTGTATCAATCTTATTTTTAGAATTAATTTATTTTAGAATTAACTTTATAGAATCAATTTTCACCATTTTAATTGAATCCTACTTTTAAAAATTTTAAAACTATTTAAACCATGCTTAGTCAAAATAGGATCAAGTTTAACATTAAAATTAAAATAAGTGTTGGTTATAATATCATAGTATAAATATTGAAAATTTATATTTAAAAAATTAAATTGAACTACAACTTTTGAATGAAAAAAACTCTTAAATACTCTTATTAAATTAGTTTAAAGGTTAAAAAGAGTGCTAATTCAAATTTATGTAATTCATTGGATACAATTAAAAAAAAGTTAAGATAAATTTAAAAAACTTTTATTGATGATTACTATGTCTCGTCAGCTTGAAGAACTTGGATTTACAAAGAAAACATGTAAAAAATGTGGAAACGAATTTTGGTCAATAGGGGACAGGGATACCTGTGGAGATGCTCCCTGCGATGAATATGAATTTATAGGGAATCCTGCAACCAGCAAGAAGTACGATCTCTACGGAATTCAGAAGGAATTCACAGAATTCTTCCAGAAAAACGGCCACACGCCCATAAAACGATACCCCGTACTTGCAAAACGATGGAGAGATGATGTTTTCCTTGTTGGAGCTTCAATCTACAACTTCCAGCCGTGGGTAACATCTGGAATGGTTGAACCCCCTGCAAACCCACTTGTAGTGGCCCAACCATCAATCAGACTCAACGATGTGGATAACGTGGGACGTACAGGTCGCCACATGACCTGTTTCACAATGGGTGCACACCACGCATTTAACAGTCCTGAAAAACAGGTTTACTGGAAGGATGAAACTGTTAAGTACTGTCACGACTTCATAAAGCATATTGGAATTGATCCGAGTGAGATAAGCTACATTGAATCTTGGTGGAAGGGTGGGGGAAATGAAGGACCCTGCTATGAAATCTGTGTCAGGGGGGTGGAACTTGCAACCCTGGTTTTCATACAGTACAAAACAACACCAGAGGGACTTAAAGAAATTCCCCTGAAAATCGTTGACACGGGCTACGGACTTGAAAGGTTCGCATGGATCTCACAGGGCACAGCAACAGCATACGATGCATCCTTTGGACCTGTAATCAACAAACTCAAGGACATATCCGGTGTGGAACTTGACCAGGAACTCCTTGCAGAAAATGCAAAAATAGCAGGGATGATGGACATTGAGGACATTGCAGATCTTAAGGTCTTAAGATCCAGGGTTGCAGGTAAACTTGGAATATCAGTTGATGCACTTACCAAGGCTGCAGAGCCCATGGAAGCTGTTTACGTTATTGCAGATCACACCAGATGTCTTGCTTTCATGCTTGCAGATGGGGTGATACCCTCAAACGTCAAGGAAGGATACCTTGCAAGGCTTGTACTTCGAAGAACTGTGCGGTTCATGAATGACCTTAAATTAAAGGAATCCCTCTCTGAAATGATGGATATGCAGCTGGACTTTTTATCCAAGACCTACCCTGAGATCAAAAACAGTCAGGAGCATATATCCAACATAATCAACCTCGAGGAGAAACGCTACGGCAAAACAACGTCCAAGGGCACAAAACTGGTGCAAAAAAGTATAAAATATCTTAAAAAGGAGAATAAAACTGAAATCCCCGTTGACATGCTTATCAAACTCTATGATTCCCATGGAATACCACCTGAAAGCATTGAGGAAATTGCAGTGGCTGAAAACTTCAGTGCAGCCGTTCCTGACAACTTCTACACCCTTGTTGCAGCAGAGCATGAAGAGGAAACAGTTGAAGAAAAGGCCCAAATTGAACTGAACTTCCCTGAAACAGAACTGATGTTCTACGATGAACCAGAGAAAAGGGATTTCCAGGCAGAACTCCTTGGTTTCCATGAAACGAGTGCAGTACTGGATCGGACTGAATTCTATCCTGAGGGTGGAGGTCAGCCATCTGACATAGGATTCTTAAGGGTTGGTGATGATAAGTTCAGGGTTCTTCATGCTGAAAAGGTTCAGAACGTTGTTCTGCACAAACTGAGTGATGAAGATGCAGAGAAATTCAAGGCATTTACTGGGTCCCAGGTTGAAGGAGAGATCGATCCTGTGAGGAGAACCGCACTTACAAGGAACCACACAGCAACTCACCTGATCGTTGCAGCTGCAAGGAGGGTTCTTGGAGAGCACATATGGCAGGCAGGTGCCCAGAAGGGTGTTAAAAAGTCAAGGATTGACCTGTCCCACTACAAACGTATAAAGCCTGAGGAACTACAGGAGATAGAGCTCATTGCAAACAGGTTCGTTATGGAGAACCATGATGTTAAAACCCGTTGGATGAACAGAACAGATGCAGAGAAGGAGTACGGTTTCATACTCTACCAGGGAGGAGTTGTTCCCGGTACGGACATACGGACAGTTAAAATTGAAAATGTGGATGTTCAGGCCTGTGCAGGTACCCATGTGGAGCGCACAGGAGATATAGGTATGATAAAGATAACCCGTACAGAGAGGATCCAGGATGGAGTTGAGAGGATTGAATTTTCAGCTGGAGAAGCTGCAGTTGAAGCAGTTCAAAGAAGCGACGATCTCCTTAAGGAAAGCAGCACCATCTTCAAGGTTGAATCTGAACAGCTGCCTAAAACCTGTGAAAGGTTCTTCACAGAATGGAAGGCATTTAAAAATGAAATTGGAAGACTTCAGGACCAGATTGCTGCACTTAAAATTGAGGGAATTGGAGACAAAGCTGAAAAAATCGGAGACATCACCTTCTTGAGTGAGACCATGGATAGTGACATGGGTGAACTCATCAAGATCGCAACTGACCTCACGGAAAATGAAGATGGCATTGATGTGGTTGTATTTGGAAACAATGACGGCAAGATCGTTGGGGCTTCCTCCAAGAAAGCTGTGGGTATTGGTGTGAGGATGAATGAGATCATCAAGGGTGCAGCCAAGATACTTGGTGGAGGTGGTGGTGGAAGACCAAACCTTGCCCAGGGTGCCGGCCGAAACAGTGAAAAGATGGTTGATGCAATAGAATATGCTGCCCAGAAAGTTAGGGAGATTGTGGAGTGAATCCAGATAATTCCATCCTTTTACTTTAAAATAAATTTTTTTTTGATTCATGAATTTTTAATTTTTAACACCATTACTTTTCTTCAGTTTTTAATTTATTAATCTAAAAAATCAAAATTTTATATAACAAATGATCCTAACTAAACAATTGTTATAAATTGTTACAGTATCAAAAAATAGTTTTTGTATATATTTGTATAATGAAATTAAGCATAAAACCTTCCTTAAAAAATCATTAAAAATTTATGAATAGAGTTACCTGTACAAACATAACCCGGAGAACCTGAATGAATATCCGAACTATAGAAGAAATAAACAAGAAAATTGAAAGTGGAGATGCAACTGTCCTAACCGCAGAGGAAATATCACAGCTTGTAAGGGATGGTGAAGAACCTCGTGCCGAGGATGTTGATGTTGTAACCACAGGTACATGCGGAATAATGTCTGGAACAGCTGCAGTACTCCACGTGCCTGTTGCAGATCCTGGAGCATTCAAAAAAGCAAAAAGTGTCCTGCTAAACGGAGTGCCTGGATTTCCAGGACCCTGCCCCAATGAATGGCTTGGATCCGTGGACATGATTGTTTACGGTACCAATCACAGCATATACAATGACACCTATGGTGGAGGATTCCTTTTCAAGGATCTGGTTGGTGGAAAGGAGATAAAAATAGAGGTTGAATCCATAGACGGAGAAAAATTTGAATCAACCGTTACCATGGATGATTTAGGCGCGGCCCAAATGATTGGAACACGCCTTGCCTTTAAAAATTACAACTCATTTGTAAATCCAACAACCGAAGCGGTTTCATCAATATTCAACGCCATAAATATGGGAGGACCCTTTAAAGGGTTCACATTTTCAGGCTGTGGTGAGCTGAACCCCCTCCAAAACGATCCATCCATGAAAACCATCTGTGCAGGTTCCAAAGTACTTTTAAATGGTTCTGAAGGTCTTGTTATTGGTAAGGGAACACGAAGCAGTGCTGAGAAACCCAACATGATGATAACCGCTGATATGAAAAATATGGACCCCCACTACCTTGGAGGGTTCAAAACAGGAGCTGGACCTGAAGTCTTTGACAGTGTTGCAGCTGCAATTCCAGTTCTGAGTGAGGGTATATTCAAGGAAACCTTCATAGAGAATAAGGATGTTAAATTACCTGTTACAGATATAAGGGGCCGTCACAGTGTTCTTGGATTCACTGACTATGCTGATGCATGGGAAGGATCTGATGAAAGGCCAGTGCACCATGCAGACATCTGTAGAAACTGTGAGGTTTGCATAGTGCGTGAGAGATGTCCTACAGGAGCTTACACAGGCACATTGAACACCAGACGCTGCTTTGGCTGTGGAATGTGTGCCTACTCCTGTCCTTACGGTGCATTCACAATGGAGACTGGAAATGTTCATTTCTCCCTTGAGGGAAAATCCATGGAGGTTCCTGTGATGTGCAGGCAGTCAGATATAAGAAGGGCCAGGGAACTGGTGGCAGAACTCACAAAAAGGATAGAAACTAGGAAATTTTTGCTCAACAACTGTTTGTAGTTTCTAATTTCCTATTTTTTTAAACAAACTTATAAGATGCATGCTTTAATTTTTAAATCTTTTTTTAATGTTCCGGATTTTGTGTAGAAAAAAAGTCAATGAACATCAAATTTTTTTTATAATAATTTTTTATAATTTTATGGTAACAGATTTTAATTTTAAATCCTTATGAGATTTTGTCCAGATTAATCAAAAAAATGTATGGATTGATCAATTGAATTAAAATGAATAACAAAGAGAGCTGAGAAATGAATAGGATCAGTTTCATCCCACTTTTATGCTGGGAATGATTTGGGAGTTTCCAGAGAACACCATTATCCCTATCACGAAGCCAATTATTAATGCTGCAAGTAATATTATAACAGTTGCACCCATACCACTGGACTTCTTGGAAGCTGCAGGCTCATAATCCTCATATCCATAGTTAGATTCGTAACTGGATCTACTTTGGTTCCTTTTCCTAGGGGTTGTGGGTTCATCGTAGTCCCTGTAACTTTCGTAGATATCCTCATAGTCTTCCTGATCCTGGTACTCCCCATCGATGTACCTTTCTTTAAGGGGTTTTTTAGATACGGGTTTCCTATTGCTTTTGGGTGTGAAAAGTTCCATACCGCAGTTTGAGCAGTACTCTTCACCATCTCTAATTTCAGCTCCGCAGTTTTCACAGATCATGTTACCACCTGACATTTAGATATCTGGTTCTTTAATATTTCATTCATAAGTTACAATACATTTAATTTTAAGTTTTGATATTGAATTGATTTGATATTATAAAATTAAGGTAGTTCCTATAAATTTTTTATGAATAACTATGGAGTAATATTGCTTTTACAAGCAACCATACTTAGAGTGTACCTCAGAATCCTTTTTCATCATGGATTCTCCCAGTAAATCTTCAAAAAACATTACACAATAAATAAAAAAAAGGGAACAATGATGCTTTTAAACCATTCAACCAACAACCCTCATGTTCTGAATGAATATTTGAGGGATAACAAATGGACCCCTTTGTTTTGAAGTTTTAGAAGCTGCAGATGCCTTTTTTAAGCTTTGGAATATGTTTCCAGATATCATGGCTTTCTTCACAGGGTAGGCAATTTCACCATTCTTTACTTTGAAGGCATTCATTGCTTCAACTGAGAAATCTCCAGATATTGGGTTTGCAGTGTGTGCACCTAAAACATCCCTTACGAATATTCCATTTTCAACCTCTGAAAGTTCGTTGATGCTTCCAAACTCAACTATGAAGTTGCTCATACCTACAGAAGGAATGTCTGCATAGGATCCCCTCATACCATTACCTGTGCTTTCAACACCACCCTTTCTGGATGTGTATATGTCGTAGAGGAAATTTTTAAGGACACCCTTTTCTATCAAGGTTGTTTTCTGGGTTGGTGTTCCCTCTCCATCAATGTTTGAGGAGTTGAGACCATTTTCAAGGGTTCCATCATCGTATATGCTAAGAGAACTTGATACAACTTCTTCTCCAAGTTTATCTGCAAAAAGTGATCTTCCCCTCTGAACATTGTCTGCATTCAGTGCATTTGAAAAGGTTGAAAGTAAACCTGCAGCTGCGTCGTAATCCAATATCACCATTAAATCTCCAGTATCTATGGATTTACCTCCTCTGGAGTCAAGTGCAACCTGACATGCTTTTTGGGCGATGGTTTCAGGGTTTACATCGAAGTGGGTTGATGAGTCTGATTCATGGGCAGTTGACACTGCTTCGCCATCCTCTGCATTGACGGATATGTACCCTGCAAATCCTGTTGAAATGTCCTGACAGTCTGCACCCTCTGAATTTAGAAGCAAACTTTTGTATGAGCCTGCAGCAAATCCTCCAGATGTTGGCTGGCATTTTTGATCTGAGACCGTGTTTATCATGGTCTGTGCAAAGTTCACAGCCTCTTCAATCTCAAATGCTTCAATCTTCCTGTCGTAAAGGCCTTTAACACTTGGATACTTGGCTTTTGCTGCGAATGAAAAGTTTTCATCTGCCACATTGGAGTGTGCATTGAAAACTGCCCTTTCAACTGTTCTGCCCAGTTCTTCAGTGCTTCCTGTGTTGGTTGTGTGTGCAAATCCCATTTTACCGTCAATTATCACCCTAACTCCAACTCCAAGGGATATGACTTCCTTTGCAAAGTCCACTTTATCGTTTTTAATATCAACATCAACACTTTCTTCCCTTTCAACATAGATTTCCGCATTTTCTGCGTGTTTCAATGCAATATCCAGTGTTTTATTCGCTACCTCATACATCATAATATAAACCTCTCAACAGCTTCTGCAACCCCATCTCCGTAGGGTTTCTCAGTTACATAATCAGCAATATCCTTAAGCTCCGAAACAGCATTTGCAACGGCAACCTTAACACCTGAAGCTTTTAAAAAGTCCAGATCATTCTCACTATCACCCACAGCCATTATATCCCCTGTTTTTATTCCCATTTTTCCTGCAAGAAATTCAAGGGATGATCCCTTGTTCACTGAAGGGTCTGTAAGGTGTATTGCAAATTTAGAGTCGTAAACTTCAACTTCAAAGTTTTTCAGTGCATCCTTAACCATTTCCACAGGGATGTTTCGTTTCAATGCAACTTCAGACACCCTCTGGTTGGAGTATTCAACCTTCTCAACTGGAGGGTTCCATGCCATGTTGGATCTTAAAAAATCATAGGCACCCTGACATTTACCTATGTCTCCAAGAACATGTTTTTCTCCCTGAAACTCAACCACCCCTCCGTTTTCGGCCACAAAACCTCCAGTTGTGCCGAAGAGTATGGATACTGCATTTACAAAGCATGATATGTTTCCTGTGACTATCACAACAGGAATTCCCATACCCTCAACTGTGCGAATGGCCCTTATTGCACTTATACATGCCTTCCTTGTTTTATCCGTTATGGTACCATCAACATCCAGAGCTACAGCTTTAATCACTTAAATATCCGCCCATTTTTAGTTTTTTTCATTTTATCCTAACTTGAAAATCGAAGTAACAATCCTGAAGGGTACAACTAATTACAGGGACCCATATCTGTATGCTATGTTACATGTTCCCTCTTTACTCACCATACATGCACCTACAGGGTTCATTGGATTGCACTCTTTCTTGAAAAGTTTGCATTCTTCAGGTCTTGCAATTCCACGGAGTATTGGGCCACAGATACATCCTGTTACAACATCCTGTGTTTCTTCAACTTCTATATCGAATTTTTCCCTTGTATTGAACTGGGAAAACTCGTCCCTGATCTCGTAGACAGAGTCAGGTATCGTTGGAAAACCTCTCCACTCCCTGCTTGTGATGTAGAAAACTTCTTCAAGGAGTTCTTGAGCCCTCACGTTACCTTCATCCCGGACAGCACGTTTGTACTCATTTTGAACTTCGGCTTTTCCGTCCTTGAACTGTTTGAGTATCATGTAAACTGACATTAGAACATCCAATGGGTTAAAACCTGCAACAACCTGTGGAATGTTGTATTTTTCAGAGAATATATTGTAGGGTTCTGTTCCGATGATGGTTGCAACATGCCCAGGTTCTATGAGTGCGTTTAGGTTCACTTCACCTGATTCTATTAGGAACTTCAAGGCTGGTGGTATCATCCTGTGACAGGACAGGAATGAGAGGTTTTCTGGAGGTCCAGAAACAATTTCAGATGCTGTTGTTGGGGCTGTGGTTTCAAATCCTGCAGCCATGAAAACAACTTCGTTGTCAATTTTTTCTGCTATTTCAACTGCGTTGTTGACACCGTAAACTATTCTTACATCTGCACCGTCTGCCTTTGCATCCATGAGTGAACCTGTTGCTCCTGGAACCCTCAGCATGTCACCGAAGGTTGCTATTGTAACGCCCTGCCTTGCAAGGTACAGGCATTCATCAACTTCCCTTGCAGGGACACAGCAGACTGGACATCCAGGGCCTGCAACTATTTCAACTTCTTTAGGGAGTAGGGACCTTATTCCATGCTGCATTATGGTGTGTTCATGTGATCCGCAAACATGCATTATTTTAACGGGTCTTGAAATGTTTTCTATGCGTTTTATTATTTCTCTGGACAAATTCTTCATTAAGACACCTTGATAACTTTTGATTTCCTGAATTATGTCTTTATTAGACCTAAGAATTTTAAGTTTAATTCTTGTAATATCTATTGTAGAAACAGATACATAAAAATAAGCATAAGAACTTGTATATTTTTTTACATAAAATTTTTACATAAAAATCTTTTTTAAAATGGCAGTTATCCCATTAATAGATATGAAAAAATAAACACAATTTCATAGGTTAGATATTAAAAACCGAAGAAAATTACTTGTCTTGGATTAAAATAGAAATAATGATTGAAAATGGTAATTAAAATGAAGGTATCAGTTATTGGTCTGGGTAAAGAGGGTGAAAATGCTGTAAAATCCCTTTTAAATTATGGATGTCAGGTTTATGCCTCAGATATAAATGAAAATATTGATCTAAGCAATTTTGAAGCTATTTATGAAAAGGACATTGCTAAAGGTCTTGATATGGATTTAGGCAGGCATGATTTTGATAAGATCAATTCATCGGATGCAATGGTACTGAGTCCCGGACTCTGGAACATTAAAATGGCAGAGATGATCAGATCCCAGAAAAAACTTCTTTCAGATGTTTTCAGCCAACATAAGTCCCTTTTCACAGTGGGTGTTACAGGTACCAACGGTAAAACAACAACCTGCTTCATGATAAAGGAAATACTGGAAAAAAAGGGTTTGAATGTCCTTATTGGAGGTAACGCTGGTGGAGGATTTCAGGGTTACACCCAACTTATACTGGAAGCTGAACTTGGAAACCCAGAGCAAAATTACGATGTCATGGTGGTTGAAGTCTGTGATATGACCCTTGATTTTTCCAAGGCAACCTTCGATCTTGATGTTGTTGTGGTTACCAACATTGGATCAGACCATATGGACTTCCACGTATCCATTGAGAACTACTGCGAAGCAATATGCAGATTTTTAAAGGGTAAAAAAGCTGTTTTAAATGGATATGATACCAGCCTTCAAAATTTAGGTGATTGTGCAGATAAAACTATATTTTTTGAGGAGTACACTGGAAAGTTGAATGTTTTTGGGAAGTTCAACAGACAGAATGCTGGGGCTGCATCAGAGGTTGGAAAGATTTTAAATGTAACACCTGATGAAATCAATGCAGCTCTGGGAGATTTTAAAGGTGTTGAGGGAAGAACCAAACTCCTGAAGGTTCATGGTTCCAGGGTCCTCATAGGAAAAACAGACAATGCCCCCGCAACAGCAGCCGTGCTTAAGGAAACTCCTTTTGATGTGGTTATGATTGGAACTCCAAGGAAGGGAGAATTGTGTAGATTAGATACGTTGAAAGAAGTTTCCAGGGCAAATCCTCCTGTTGTGGCACTGTTTCCAGGGCTTGAGGATACTGTTGATACTGCATTAAACATCCTTAAAAGCACAGGCTATTCAGGAGTGATAGAAGTTCTTGAGAATGTTTCTGAAGTTGTGGATTTTACATTAGAACTTGTAAAGGCAAATCAGAGCATCAACATATTCATCGGAGGAAATGGCCAGGAAAGGATTATACAAATACAGAAAAAGTTGTATGAACAATCTGAAAGGCCATGATTAATTAATTTGAATTCAATGATTTATTTGAGGGATATAAAATTTAAAAATAATTTAAATTCTTTTTTTTATGCTTTCAGGAAATACTTTTTTTGGTCTTGTAATAACGGATCATGGTTGATCATATTCCATTTGTATGATCAATTTAAGGACCACTATTATTAGGAGTATTTATACTGTGATGACCTATTATATTAAGAAATAATAAATTTCTAAAAATTCAAAGGAGGATTGAATTATTGTACCGCCGCCTAAAACCAATAATTATCCTATTAATATTGATAGTATTAGCAATCGCGATGAATCCTGTTGGTAACTCTTTAGAGAACTATTATCCACAGCAAAAAGCTATGGATATTGCTGCATTAACTATTGGAAATACTGTTACGTCTGGAATGGATGTTGTGGATGAAAGTAAACTGCGTAAAGTGCCTGTGATCTATCATCCGGAGTACATAATGAATGATCTCAAAGAACAGCAATTCTATGATCTTTTTGTTGCCTTAACCACAGGTGCCATTGAAACACCCCTGAATGAGTTAACTGGAGCCCATATCTCATCACATGGAACTGCTCAGGGATTTGAAGGACCTGGAATACTCCTTGTAAAAGGAGATAAGCTGGTTGTGAGTCCTCCAGACACATTTGTATGGGGATTCAAAAAAGCTTACACTTACGGTGTTAAGACCAAAAGTGGACTTGAAATCTGGGAAAATGAAAAAACCGTTAAAACTGTGCCCTACAGTGATATAAGTAATAGTACAGTTCCTCACAATTACGTTACAGTTAAAACACTGAAAAAATGGTGCAACAAAGCAGATAATGGGGCCAAAATAACATTAAACTATGGACTGTCCAATTTCAACGACAACAGAAACCCAGTAGCTCCAGAAGACATAGAAACATTCTTTGGAAATGATGTTTTAGAGTACATGGAAAATTATCCCTCAGGCAGCCCTGTAATGGTTTACGCTAAATTTTCAACAGAAACTGTTGTTGGAACAGGTGCCGATGTTTTGGGATCCTATGCAAATTACAGTACAACTGCTAGGGCTTACAATGCAATGCAGTTTGTAAAGGGCTGGAACAACACCATAATACCCCCGCACACAACCTCACATGGAAAGGAAACTGTTGGATTTCAGGGAATCAGTGACCCCCATGCACCAGAAGACAGTGCCACTCATGGAGTTTGTCCAGCGGCCAGATCACTGCGAAGTGCCGTTATGTCAGATGGATTCCCACTGCCTGTAGGAATGTCAAGCGGAGAATATGCAGTTTTATATGGATTTGAACCCAGTGCCGGGATATTGCTCAAAAATACAAATGATTATCCTGTTAAAATTGTGATGTGGACAACTGGAAGTGGTGCAGGCCTGCATATATATACAAAGGCAATTGCATTGGCATAAAAAAACTATCCAAATTTCCTTTTCTATTTTTTTCTTATTTTTTAAGGCAATTTATAATTGAAAGAGTTTTCAAATTTAAGAAAAATTTATTTTTTTTTAGATGAATAAGCTTATTTTAGATAAAAGTTCATTCTTAAATAAAAAGAAGGCTAAAGTAGTATCAGATTGATTTTAAAAAAATTAAAGGAATTATTTCAGTGTGATTCAAATGATTTCAGCCATAGTAACAGCAGCAGGAAAAAACAGGCGCATGATAGCGGATCAAAAATCCAGAGGGATTGAAGTAAAGCACAAACTCCTCCTAGACCTTCATGGAAAGCCAGTTATAATACGGACCATTGAAAACGTTTTGAATGCTGGTGTGGATGAAGTTGTGGTTGTTCTGGGCCATTTCAGCCATCAAATAATTGGAGTTATTGATGATTTTGATGATGAAAGAGTTAAGATTGTTGAAAACCCTGATGTAAATGTTGAACTATCTGAAACACTTTTAAATGGGGCTTTCAATGTTGAATCTGGTTTGTGTCTTTGTGTTGCTGCAGATCAACCCACAATAACAACGGAAACATTTAAAAATCTCATAAAAAAGGCTTCAGAATATTTTGAACCTGAAAATATCGTTTCAGTAATGGCAAGGCAGAAAACTGGTTTCCTTGATAGTGCAGAGGGACTTGGGATGCCCTTTGTATGTCACAGTGATCTTTTGAAGAAGTATCTTCCAGGACGTGAGGATAATCTGAATCCTATCTTAAGGAATATGGTTGATGATGATGTGGTTTTCTACGGTTCTCCTGCCCTGAACGATTTGGAACTGGTTAACATAAACCGTTGGGATGATTATCTCCTTGTTTTGGAAAAAATGGGCAGATGACAGTTTTTTCAGGAATTTTTTGGATCTAATTCAAATTATGCTCTTTGAATCTGAATTGAATGGAAAATTGGAGATTGAGTGAATATTAAGGCCTTGACTAACTTAAAAAAAAGTAGCATGTCAATTTCAAAGCCCAACCTAACCCAGTTCAGACTTACCTTTGTGGATTGCTGTTCTTTCATGCTCTGCTTGGGAACTATTTCTCAAGGCTCTCTTCTAAAAGTTCAAATCTTTCCTCGAATTCTTCCATAACCTTTCCAAGTTTTTCAACAAGTATTAATGTATCATACACCCAGTTAATAACTAATTCCTGGTCTGCTTCTCCTTCATATTCCTTTATTTTCCCAGATAAATCCTTCACTTCTTCCAGTATTTTATAAACTGCTGTTTCATCTGACACATTTTCACCCCAGTTATAATCATATATTGTACTTCATTCCTATTACAATATTCTGAAGCAAAAAAATGCCCATTATCAGCTGCGAATATTGGCCATGAAAAATTAGTTATGCAAAAAAAGGAAAAATATGGGATTATAAAGAGTCCAATGCATTTACGAAACAACCTACATTCTCACCGTTCATCCCCACTATAACTTCATCCGGGTTTATATCAGCATAGCTTCTTGAACCGCTGCAACCTAGGGTTATATTCGGCCTTTTACGAGTGTAAGGGCCTGCAACTGCATCTCCACATATTGACTGTATTCCTGCAAAGTCCGCCTCAACACGACCCCCTAGGGTGTAAACCATTGCCTGGGACATCAGCATGGCCTGTTTTGGGTTTGCAATTATCACAACAACATCCGGGTCGAAGGGTGTGGTTTCAAGTGGTGCATATGCTATTGCTCGCATTATCGGGTCAATTTTTGGTATAGCATCCATTGTTCTCTTGGCTGAGCCAAGGCTTGAGAACCGTTTCAGTGAGTAGTACATTTCACCTGTTTTAACCTTTTCTGGAGCTTCCATAAGGCCCAATGCTGCAGCTCCACCTTTACACTTCTCTTCATCCACTGTTGCATAAAAAGTTGCACCTTGAGCTGCTTTTTGAACCATTTCACAGTGCCTAATGGATTCATCTATCTTTGGGATGCCCTCAGGAATATCTTCTTCCTTTAAAACTAGCTTAATTGCAACTGGAGATTTTTTTAGCCCTAATTTATCCCTTATTTTCTCCGAAAGTTCTTTGTATCCGTCTACATCACAACTTGCCATAAATTTCACCTCAGATGATCTATGTAGATAATTGATATAACCTTTTATTTATCTTTCTGATTAACAGCGTTAAGTAGAAATTTTTTTGGAAAATAAAAATTAAAAGAGGTTTTTATTAATTTAAAAATAAGTTAAAGATGTTTTATATAAATTAAAAAAATTTACATGGACTAAAAAGATTTTAATGGAAAAATAGTGGATGAATTATTTAAAAAAAAGTTGAAACTTAAAATAAGTTAGAATATGAATAAGATCATAAAAAGAATTTTATCCATATCTCAGGCGGATCTTATGCCTTGTACGAGTTCTGATATTTTTTGATGGATGTTGGAACTGTTTTCAACCACTGTTCCTGTTACTATTATATCTGCACCAGCTGCTGCAACTTCCCTTGCTTCCTCACCACTTCTGATTCCACCACCCACAATGAGTATGATGTCTGAGGATTTTTTAACGGCAGCGATCATTTCAGCGGGAATGTGATTTCCTGCACCGGATCCAGCTTCAAGGTACAGTAACTTCATGCCCATGAACTCTGCTGCTATTGCATAGGCTGCTGCAAGGTCTGGTTTTGCTCGAGGTATGAGTTTTGCATCTCCAACCCATCCAACTGTTCCGCCGGGCTCTACAACGAGATATCCCATGGGTATAGTTTCAATTCCCATTTTCTTAATGGTGGGAGCACCAAGTGCCTGAGCCCCTGTTATCCAGTATGGATTCGTTGAGTTTAAAAGGCTCATGAATAAAATAGCATCAGCGTACCTGCTTACGCCGCTTATGTTTCCTGGAAACAAAATAACAGGAACATCAATATTTTCTTTAAGTGCTTTGGCAGTTGCATCCAACTCATTTGAGTTGGTTGTTGAACCACCTAACATTATGGCATCTGTTCCACCTGTAACCGCTTCTTTGGCTATTTCAACAGCCTTTTCAGGACTCTGTTCCTCAGGATCCAGTAGGGTCAGGTGCAGTTTATGATCTTTCAATGATTCTTTAAGGTAATCTTCAACATTCATCTTGAATCACCTGCAAAATGATGATAGAAATTATAATAAAATTTTACAGCATTATTGATAATTTTACATAGATTATTTTTTTTATAGAGGTTATGCTCATAAAAATTAATCAAAATGCATTTTTATAATGAAATAGAAGGATTTATTTGGATATTAAAGGTAAATAAATGAAATTTTAAAATTATTGATTTTATAGTATGGTCCTTCAAGTTCAATTAAATCCATGGATAATTTAACATTTGAGGGTTTATAAACCCCTCAGTTAAATTAAAACGGCTTATTCAGCCTCTTGGTTCTTTTGCCTTGTACCTTAAACCTTTGTAACCACATTTTCTGCATGTTTTTGCGGTTGGAGGGTTTCTTGCGTTACATTTAAGACAAATCTTTATCTTGAAGATTCTGTTCTCTGCTTCTTCAAATCTAGCCATGTTTAGCCTCCTATGAATTCATTTTGAATCTTAACAACTTCCATGCTTGTTTTAGCATTGGAATATGCCTCTAAAAGCTCATGGTTGAGCTCTAGAAAAGTAGGTCCCCACTTGAACTGGGACATAATTTCAACAGCATTATCTTTAAGTCCCACTATATAAAAAGTTGCTGCTATAGCCTCTGCAGTTGAAAGTTTGCATGGCTTCCCATAGTTGGTGGGATTGGCTGCAACTAGAAATGGGAGTAAACGATGATATTTCTTGCCTTTAAACATTACCGAAGATTTCTGTATCTTGTTCCATGAACAATCAAGCCCTACGATACCGCTTTTCTCAACGATCTCCCTGTCCTCTGGGGACACTGCTTTCTCTGAGAAGGGGTCCAGAACAAGTCCCCTTCGGGGTAGCATGTTCATGTTATTTACCACCCGGATCTTGCCCTGCCTTTGAAGTTTAGCTGTTGTGCACTTTCTGGGGTCGCACTCGTCTGCATGGTATACTGTAACTTTCATTTCAATCAGTGATCTATTCATGGGAATTCAATTTCATCTTAACAGATTTCATCGTAAAAACAATTCAACTGTAGATTTATATTTCTTTGTTAATTAGATTATTAAATTTAACTATCATGACTATAAAATATTTTTTTTATTTTCTTAGGTTATAACTATTTTCTTAGGTTACAAAAAATTTATTTTATTAAATTTTAATGAATTTTAAAAAATCTACAGTTCCCTTCTTTCATTGCGAAGTATTTCAGGAACAACATCCTCTGGATTCTGTAATTCCTCCAGATCGTAGTAACGACCTCCAGATGCCAGTGCCAATTCCATGTTCATGTTCCTGCCGTACTTAACCGATTTTTCAAAGTTAATCACAATGGTGTGTATTTCATTCTCCTTGAGGGCTCCTGCAATATTGAGGGCATCTGTGGTTGGACCTTCCTCAATTGCAACGTTGGGCATGCCGTCTGTCATGACCAGCATCATTGGTACGTACTCATCCCTCATCTTCTCCTTTTTGAGAATTTCAAATCCTTTTTTAAGGCCAGATGCCAGGGGGGTTGTTCCTCCAACCGTTATGTTATCCACCTGTTCCTTGAAAGAACCCGCCCTTCGTGTTGTTGGAATTATGATCTCGGCGTCTTCTCCCTTAAACCCAACAACACTTACCTTGTCGTTATGGCGATTGGCATCCTCTATCACACGGTTTAAGATTCCCTTGACCCTGTTGGCCTTCCTCTCTGTGAACATGGATCCGCTGATATCCACCACAAGAACTATTGATGCCCTTGCACCGTGTTTTCGAACTTTGTGCCTTAGATCATCACTTTCAACCTTCAAAGACATCCTTGCACCTTTCGATTGGGTGCCTGCAGATTTCAGTGCTGCTGCCCTCAAGGTTGCATCTATGGCAATGTCCCCTGCAGCATCCTTTGGAAGCTTGCTTTTTACGTACTTACCTTTCTGGGTCTTTGAATCAACCCTTTTACCGTAAAGCCTCCTTTTCTTTTTTCCCTTCATCTTCAGCAATTTTTTTAGATCAGGCCCCTCTTCATCAGCTTCAACCTTTTCATCCTCTTTCTCAAGGCTTTTGAGTTTCATGCCCCTTTTTTTACCCTCTGATGAGTTCTGCTGATTTTGGCCAGTTCCCTGCTTCTTGTCCTCAGAGATATCTGAAACCGCCTTTTGAACCTTTTCCTTTATCTTTTCAGGCCCCTGTGAGGATTTATGGAATCTTTCCCCAAGAACAAGGAGTGCAGCTTCTTCAACATGTTCCTGATTAACTTCTTCCATGTTCTGGTAGGCTGCAACTGTCTTTGCTGTTTTCAGTATTGCTATATCAGCCCTGTGGCCGTCAACCCCCATGTCCATGCAGATGTGGGCTATAACCTTCATGAGATCCTTTGAAATACTCACGTTACCCATTACCTTCCTGGCAGTTACTATACTACCTAGGATTTCCTCCTGTTTTTCCTGGAATTTGTCCCTGAATGCTGCAGGGTCTTTTTCAAATTCTTCCCGTCTTTCCATTATCTGCACACGTTTGTCAAGGTCCATGATGCTGTGAACTGATATGTGAAGACCTATTCTGTCAGAAAGCTGAGGTCTGAGCTCTCCCTCAGCAGGGTTCATGGTTCCAACCAGTATGAACCTTGAAGGGTGGGCTATTGATATTCCCTCCCTTTCAACTATGTTTACACCGTAGGCTGCTGCATCAAGGAGTACATCAACCAGGTTGTCATCCAGTAGGTTTATTTCATCAACGTAGAGGATGTTCCTGTTAGCATCTGCAAGAATTCCAGGTTCTAGGGCTTTTGATCCTTCTTTGAGTGCTTTTTCTATGTTTATGGATCCGACAACCCTGTCCTCTGTTGATCCAAGGGGCAACTCAACCACGCGCATTTTTTTCTCTTCAACCTCAAAGTCCCCTGATCTGCATGATTCACAGAGGGAATCCGGATCTTCGGGGTTGCAGTTAAATGGGCAGCCTTTCACAACCTTAAGAGAGGGTAAAAGGTCTGCAAGAGCTCTTACTGCAGTTGTTTTACCTGTTCCCTTGTCTCCTTTTATAAGAACCCCCCCAATGCTGGGATTTATGGCATTGAGTATTAAGGCTTTTTTAACATTTTCCTGACCAACAATTGCTGAAAATGGGAAAATAAAGTTTTTCAATAGTCTCACCGCTTAACAAAGAATTTTCATATTTTTGTTTTATTTTAAGTTAGTTAAATCTTGATATTATTATGGGTTGCACCTAAGATATAATATGATTCAATTTTTTGTATTAACTCCGTGGCTAAAAAGATGAAATTGTATTACTCCATGAGGATTATCCCAATTTATTAGGGTGTAAGGGAATCTGGAATAAAAAAATACAAAAAGGTAAATAAAAGTGCAGACAAAAAAATAATTGGTGATATAAATGTGCACTGTTGGAGGGCCAATGGCTGATATTAAACTGAAAAAACTCAAAACAAAAAGGTATAAATGCCTTGATTGCGGAAATACCTTTAAAGGTATTGGAAGAAGAGTAATATGTCCATCATGTCAGTCAGAGAACGTAGAAGAATTAAATTAAATTCTGATGAAATTCTTTTTTTAATTGGAAGCTCAGGAGAGCTTGGCATAGTAAAAGCATCCAGAGATATGCATATATTCATAGGAACTCCAGAATCAGAAGAAATTGTGATGTTCCTTGAACCTCAAGATTTAATAGCTGTTTCTGCATTTGAAAATGGTGTGAAAGCTGAAAAAGGTATTGAATCCATGTTGTACCTTCTGAGGGAGTTGGGTTCGCCCATCGTTGTTCTTCCCAAGGGCCATCCTACTTCAAAAAGACTACCACTGGTTGTGTCTTGCGGAGATCGTGTGCGCCTTGACTGCGGAATACAGGCCGGCACTCATCCAGAACAGGACATTCTATGTGCATGTGATGATCTTTCAGGTGTTAAAATAGCTGCAGTGGAAGATGGAGTGGAAGTTGAAGGGGATTTCAGCAGGTTCCAGTTTAAAGTTCAAACTACTTCATAATCACCATATCAATACTTATCTTAACAAATAACCCCTAATTGCATTGAAGCTCAAAAAAACCATTATAAGAACTGTTTTGGCGAATTTTGAATCTTAAAAAAGGTTGAAGCTTAAAAAAAAGCTTTAGATTAATTTAAAAATTATTTGAAAATGTAAGCTTTTTTATTTAAAAATAATATTTTGTTAAAAATCCATTCTCAAACACCTTTATATTTATAGTAAAATAGATGAAATGATACCATGGCAATGTATGAATTTTACCAAATATTTGGGCAGTTAGTTTTCCTTCTTGGAATCTCAGTACTAGCTCTGCTCTCTATTACTCTTGTTCTTGGAAAACTTCTGATTAAGGAAAACAGGTTAGTCTTCCCAAGACTGCTCCTTTTTACCATAGACATGTTCTACGGCATATTCAAAAGGTTCTCTGAAATTGTGGGAGTTGATGCTAAGATAGTTGATCAGATCGGTATAGAAGTAAGGAACAAATTGAACGAAAGGATATTCCACAAAATAAAACCTGAAGAGAAGATCCTTGTACTTCCACACTGCCTCAGACATCAGGATTGTGAGGCCAAACTCGGAGAGTCTGGTTTAGTATGCCAGGACTGCAACCGCTGTGTTATAGGTGTTCTCAAGAACAAAGCTGAAGAAATGGGTTACGGTGTTTACATAATACCGGGATCTACGTTTTTAAAGAATATCGTTGCAAAGAACAATTTCAAGGCATTCGTAGGTGTTGCCTGTTACCAGGATCTGAACCTTTCCATGATGAAACTCTCGAAATTTCACTGCCAGGGAGTTCCACTTCTAAGGGATGGTTGTATTAACACAAAAGTTGATGTTAAAGCTGTGCTTAAAATGATGGGTGCAGATATTAAAAATGGGTCTGAAAAACTCTCAGAAGGAAGTCCATGCAGCAAAAATCCCAGCAGAAAATCACTTTAAGGGCATATAATTAAAATTAAGTAGATTAAATCATTCTCTGACATCATTCACCACTTTTTTCATCATATTTCTTATTACGATTAAAAGAAGTAATTTTTATTTTACAGTTTTCTAATAATTTAGATGAAAATAAATAAAAAATAAAAGGTAATTTAAGGGGCGAATACATTCCAAAATCCATGGAAAATGAATGATGTATATGTTTTACCCGTTTTTAGACGTAATAATCCAACTATAGTCCCTAAGACTAATCCAATTATCATCTTAGATAATAATATCATGGGTATATTCGTCAAAGCCATTGGATGAATCAGGAAGACATCGATGTAACCCAGATGCCATATGCTAAAGAGCAGAGTGACTGTGAACCACGTGATCACTCCAGAGTTGACCATTTCCCCAGACCCTTGAATACGATTCCAGATGTAGCCCCTGAAGAGGAATTCTTCAAATGCAGGGGTTAAAATGCCGAATACAATACCCATCACCAGGACGTCGGTTTCCCATGCAAATGTGTAGGGAATCAAAGCCATTGCAACCAGAACAGAAATCCCTAATATGTACAGGTTCCTGGTTTTAGGTTTAATATCCTCCCAGTTAAGGCTCAAGTCCTTGAGGGATGGTTTGAAGTAAAGTAAAAGGATCATTCCCACTATTATGAGGCTCATGCCATTGAATATCTGGAAAACAACTAGATCATTAGGGGAATGTTGAACTCCAAACCATAACGCGCCCATAAAAATCGCCCTTAATAGCTGTATAACTATCAAGGCCAATACTATTTTCAACACGAGTTTTAAAAACTTTTTCCGAACATCCTTGGATTTAAAAAATTGCATAATCATCCCACATCATTTTAAGACCTAAAACTGTATTCCTAGTTTATTTTTGTATGAAAGATATGAAAAAATTCTTTAAATCCCCATTAAATCCCTTTTTAAGGTTAATCAGGGAACCCATATCTCTTTGATTTATTTGTTAAATTTATTTCTCGTCTTCGTACAGGAAGATGTCCTCTATTTTAACCTGGAATAACATGGCCATTTTAAAGGCTAAGCTCAGTGAAGGGTCGTATTTATCCTTTTCTATTGCTATTATTGTTTGTCTGGTTACTCCCAGCTTTTCTGCAAGTCCTTCCTGGGTTATGTCGTTCATTGCACGAAAAACCTTCAGTTTATTTTTCATTTTTGGCACTATCCATGTTTTTTATTGTAGTAAATGTAAAATCCACTGTACAAGAGGAGTAAAAGACATGCAGAGTCAGCTAAGGTGAATCCTGCCTGGGTGAATTCAGGAAAACTGTTCTTAAGTGTCAAAAGTCCAACCCCTAAAACTGTTATTATGGTCAGGAAGAAAAGCATCGCCATTCTGGAAGCTTTGTTAGCCACAAGGGCTGTTCTTTCGTCCTCAGTTATTTCATAAACATTTTTTTTGATGAAGTAAGATACTAAAAAACCCAAAAGCAATGTTATGAATGCAAGGAGCAGGTTTCCAAGTAGAACTGACACCGCAACCAATACAGCCACAACAGTGCTTATAATCATTCTTGAGTATCTGTAGGTTTTTTTCTCCATGATTAATTCCTCCAATTTAATATTTTCTACGGTAGTATGTGTAGGCTACAACGTATATTACAAAGGTGAAGGCACTCACAGCAAAGAGGGTGTAGCCTATCTGCATGTATTGAGGAAAACTGGCCCTTAATGTAATCAGAACTATTGCAATCCACATTGTAACTGCAATTACTACTCCAAGAGTCATATTTGCGGCTTTGTCATTTATCAGCTGGGTTCTTTCATCTTCACGAACACCATTCCCCATCTTAAACATCTCTTCCAGATCATTCCTGTGGATGTAGAGAACCGGGGCCATTCCAACCATGCACAGTATTGCCAGCCCAATTAGGATGATGTTTCCCATTAAAAGGCCAACTATCCATAGTCCCGTTGTGAAGAGCGAGAACGTTATCAATATTTTTCCCATTTTTTTCAGATTCATAAATTCCACCTCATGTAACTAATACTTTACATAATGTTACTTAAACTTTACTATTTGTACATGTTGGTTAACATAAATATCTGGAATTCTCCCTTAAAATTCATTGAAGTCCAGTTCCTGTTAAATTCATCAAAAATCTCCGAATTCCGGGATTAATATCTTGATTAACACCAAAAACATACGTTTCATTGGCAGGATTATTGGGTTGGGAGGGTATAGAATTACTAAAAAAAATGATTGAAACTGTTAAATTATAAAAATACACATAGGAATAGTTAGAAATTATCCCATAGTTCATAATATCCCAAGTTCATAATAATTTAAATGAAAAAGTTCTACGGAGGAACAGTATGGCAAAAGTTCTTTTAATATGTGCAAGTCCTCGTAAAAATGGTAACACATCCCAAGTTCTGTCTGAATGTGCAGCTGTGATTGAAGAAAATGGATTGGAAACTGAAACAGTGCATCTGAAGGGTGAGAAGATTGAATCTTGCAGGGCATGTGGAAGATGTGCCAGAATACACAAGTGCAAGATAGAGGACGGCCTGAACGAGATCATAGATAAGGTTAGGGATTCTGAGGGTTTTATAGTGGGTAGCCCAGTTTACTTCGGAACGGCCCGCGGCGATCTCATGGCAGCACTCCAGCGTATCGGCTACGTTTCAATGAACAGCAACCATTTCCTCTCATGGAAGGTGGGTGGGCCAATAGCAGTTGCAAGGCGCGGTGGCCAGACAAGCACGATTCAGGAACTCCTCATGTTCTACCTCATAAACGACATGATAGTGCCAGGATCAACCTACTGGAACATGGTCTTTGGACTGGAAAAGGGAGAAGCCCTTGAGGATGAGGAAGGAATCAGAACCATTAAAAGATTTGGAGAAAACGTTGCAAATCTCATAAAGAAAATAAACTGAAATTATTGAAGTTAGGTCAAATTAAATCTAACTATATCATAAAAGAGATTAATAATGCCTCCAATGGCGGAACTAAAGTTAAACCAGAAATGGAATAAATTTATTGAGAGAGTGGAACCATGGGTGCAGAGGATTTGTACAAGAAATTTGCAGGGTACTACGATAGGATCTATGAAAATGTGGACTACGCAGGAGAATCAGAATTCATTAAGTGGGCCATTGAAAACCATAAAGAAAGTGATGGAAACAAAATTCTGGATGTTGCCTGCGGGACAGGTACACATGCATCCATACTTGCTGAAAACTTCCAAGTGCTTGGAGTTGATATAAATAAAAACATGCTGAAGATAGCCCATAAAAAGGTTCCAGAAGTCCGATTTATTCATGGGGATATGAAGGAACTGGACCTTGGAGATAAGTTCGATGCAGTTATCTGCATGTTCTCTGCAATCCACTACAACACCAGCTACTTCGAGCTTGAAAACACCCTGAAAAACTTTTACAACCACCTAAATGACGGAGGAGTGGTTATATTCGATTTTGGACTTAACAAGGAAAACTGGATTGAGGGACTTGTCAGTATGGACACAGTTGTTGAAGATGACCTTAAACTTGCAAGGATATGTCAGTCACACCTTGAAGGTACAGTATTCAATGCGAACTTCCTTTTCCTTGTTAAAGAAAAGGGAAAACTGGACTTCGATATAGACCAGCACCAGTTAGGTGTTTTTGAGATGGAGAAGGCCCTGGAAATCATGACCAAAACAGGATTTGAAACTAGTATATACGCTGATTTTTCCAAAAAGGAATGGGAGATTACAGAGGGTGAAAGACCCGTCTTTGTAGGTGTTAAACAATCCAAATCCCCAGAAAGTTGTTAAAAGATGGTGCTTATTAAAAAATAGGTTCAAAACTGGAACTTCAACAAAAAAATTAAATCCTTGAGTATCATATAATTAGTTTAATAGTTGTATCGGCATTAAAATTTTACAAATTTAGGATATTTTAAAGGTTTAAAAAGATTTTAAAGGAGTTTTTAGGTTGTTGGGGAATTTCAAGTTTCAGAGGTGTTCATAATATGAGGATAGCTGTTGCTGCATCAGACGATGAAAAATACGCTGCACATTTTGGCAGGGCACAGAAGTTTTTGATATACAATTTTAACGAAAAAAACATTGAATTTGTTGAAACACGAGAATCTGCAAAGCTTCCTGGAGAAAAACACCAGTGGAAAAAATCTTTGGATGTTGTGGAGGATTGTGATGTTGTTATATGTGTTCAGATCGGTATTAATGCCAAACCAGGACTCAAAAGGATGGGTAAAACTGTAGTTGAGGATGAGGGAACTGTTGAAGAGGTTCTTGAAAGGTTCCACAAACACCAGATATTCATGAGCAAACCCCTTAAATTCTAAAATATTTCTTTTACAACACATCCCATAAGTGACAAAACTCAAGGTTATTTCAAGTTTTGGATTAGGGAAGTACAAAAACAGTGCATCATGTATTTAATCTTATTTTTAAAGGGAGAATATTATTATTTTAAGGGTAGCAGCCTTAAAAAGTAGTTTTAGATCAAATTTTAGAACCTATTTTAACCATGAAATCCACATATCAGTTAAGGATTTCAAATTTATTTAAGAATTTATTGAAGAGCACCTACAAAATAATAGTTGTTCAATAGGTTTTTAATTTCAATAGGTTTTTAATAATTTTAATTTCAGTGAAGAAGATTTTTATCAAATTAACAGATATGAATTTAACAATAAAAAGTGAAATGAATTTTAAAGGTGCTAAAATGAAAACAGCAGTAATATATTATTCATCACATCATGGAAACACCAAAAAGATTGCAGAAAAGTTATCTGAGGCTCTTGAAGGTAAATTATTTGAATACACTGATGTGGATAAATACAACACTGTGGACTACAATTTAATTGGATTTGGGTCTGGAATTTACCATGGAAAACCTGCAAAGGAGTTTTTAGAATTTCTGGAAGAACTTCCAGATGTTAAAAATATAAAGGCCTTCGTGTTCACAACAAGTGGAAAGGGAACAGATAATTACAACAACATCCTAAAGGAAGAACTGGAAGCAAAGGGTTTTGAGGTTGTTGGGGAATTTTCATGCAAGGCCTTCGACACATGGGGTCCTTTGAAGATCATAGGTGGTAAAAACAAGGGAAAACCCAATGAAGAAGACTTTAAAAGGACAGAAGAATTTGCAAAAAACCTTAAAGAACGTTTGAATTCATCTTGAACCCGTGGGGAAGTTACTCCTCAAGGGTATCAACCTCGATTCATTAATTGAGAATTTACAGGGAGTGAAGTTAATAGTTTCAATATCCCATCCAAATATCTTTCATCAAAGCAAATCCTATTTTTAAAGGTTTTTACGGATTTTTCCGGTTTTTATAGAAAACCTATTATAACATGAGATGTAACCTTATAACGACGGGTTCAAGATCGATAGTTAAAATTTCTATTTTTGCGAGTTGAGATTAGGATGATTCCTGAGATCTTCAACAATATTTATAAAGCATAACTGAGAGTTATTAATAAACGATTCTCAATTCTATAATAAAATTATTATAAGTTAGTGATTTTAACCTCGCCTCAATGAGAGGCTATTTTATAAATCGTTTACAACTAAAGGTGATAGTATGGCTAAAGCAAGACGTCGAAGAGTACGAGATACATGGAAAGAAAAACAATGGTATAAGATAATGACTCCTAAAGAATTTGGAGACATTGAAATTGGTTCAACCCCTTCAAGGGACCCAGATCTGCTCCTTAAGAGGAGTGTTGAGGCAACCATGAGGGAGCTTGCAGGTGACTTCAGCAAGCAGTACGTGAAACTGTCATTCCAGGTGAACAACGTTGCAGGAGACATAGCAAACACAGAGTTTACTGGGCATCAGGTTACAACTGACTACGTCAGAAGTATGATACGCAGGGGAACAAGCAGGATAGATGCAATAACAAATGTCACAACCAAGGACGGAAAGACTTTAAAGGTCCATGTCATAGCAATAACCATTAAAAGGGCTAAATCATCCCAACAGAAATTCATAAGGGAAACCATGGAAAAACTGATCCAGAATGCAGCTGTAGACAGATCCTTCCCTGAATTCATTGAAGGAGTGGTATCTGGTAAAGTAGCATCCCACATTTACCACGAGTCAAAGAAGATTTACCCATTGAAACGTGTTGAAATCCTTAAAACCAGGGTAATTGAATAAACCCTGAAAATTTTTGATCTGGGAGATTATGATAAATCTTGAATATGTGGTCCTGATTTTGGTCGTAGGGCTTGTAACGTATGTTAGAAAAGCTCTTGATCTATTCGGATCCATTTTCATGGTTATCATGGGCATAATTATTATTTTTACCGCCGGTACAAACTGGCTTATTTTAATATTCATATTCCTGCTTTTAGGACTTTTATTCACCAAATACAAGCACAGCTACAAAAAGGAAATAGGCGTTTATGAAGGTACCAGAAGCCTTAAAAACGTTATATCCAATGGCATAGTGGCCTTTGTAATGGCTGCATTTGGGAACTACGCAGGATTTATAGGTTCAATTGCAACAGCAACAGCCGATACAATGGCAAGTGAAGTTGGAGTGGTTGAAAAGAATGCACGACTTATAACCACCCTTAAAAAGGTTCCAGCAGGAACAGACGGTGGAATAACAGTTCGTGGAACTGCAGCTGGAATAATGGGTGCTGGAATAATAGGAGTTTCTGCATACCTACTTGGAATTTACCCCAACATATTTCAAACATTGAAAATAGCAATAATAGCAGGTACAGCTGGATGTTTCGTTGACAGCATCCTTGGAGCTGTATTTGAAAGGAGAAAATATCTCTCCAATGAATACGTTAATCTTATAGCTACCATAACTGGAGCAGCATTAGGTATCCTCATGGTTTAGGTGATAATTGTGAAAGGAATCATAATGATAATGGATGGGATGGCAGACCGTCCCATAAAAGAGCTTGAATACAGAACACCCCTTGAAACAGCAAAAACCCCAAACATGGATAAAATGGCCAAAATGGGAATATGTGGATTGATGGACCCTATAAAACCCGGTATAAGGGCGGGAAGTGACACATCCCACATATCCATACTTGGATACGATCCTTACACTGTTTACACTGGCAGAGGACCATTTGAAGCTGCAGGAGTTGGAGTGGATGTTCTTCCAGGGGATATAGCATTCAGGTGCAACTTCTCAACTGCAGATGAAAATGGTATAATCACAGACAGGCGTGCAGGAAGAATAAGGGAAGGAACAGATAAAATAGCAGAAACTATAAACTCCATGGAACTCGATGATAACGTTGAAGTCATATTCAAGGAATCAACCGGTCACAGAGCTGTTCTTGTACTGAGGGGTGAAGGATTATCTGATAAAATTTCAGATGCAGACCCTAAACATGAAGGTAAACCCCCAAAAGAGGTTATTCCCCTTGAAAACACCACTGAATCCCGTAAAACTGCGGATGTGTTGAACAAGTTCATAAAGAAATCCTACGATCTCCTGAGGGATCATCCTGTGAACCTCCAGAGAATTGAAGATGGAGAGAACCCTGCAAACATAATCATACCCAGAGGTGCAGGTGCAGTACCACACGTACAACCCTTTGGTGATAAGTACGGGTTAAAACCGGTTTGTATAGCAGAAACCGGACTTATAAAGGGTATTGGAAAGATAGCAGGTATGGATCTCATTGATATTGAAGGTGCCACAGGTGGTATCGACACCAACCTTGAAAACATCCGGGATGGCATACTTGAAACTACCACAAAGGACTACGATTTCTTCCTTATTAACGTGGACGGTGCAGATGAAGCTGGACATGACGGCCAAATGGAAGAGAAGGTTAAATTCATTGAAAAAGCTGATTCTATTATTGGAGAGATCATGAAGCTTGAAGATGTTTACTTCATTTTAACAGCGGATCATTCAACCCCAATATCAGTTATGGATCACACTGGAGACCCTGTTCCCATCGTTATCAAGGGTCCTGAAGTAAGGGTTGATGATGTGGAAGAGTTCAACGAAAGATCCGTAACCCAAGGGGGATTATGCAGAATAAGGGGAAACAATGTCATGGATATTCTCATGGACCTTATGAACAGATCCACCAAATTTGGAGCATGAAGAGGTGAAGAACATGGCTTCAAATATCCAGGAACAGATGATCCCAAAACTCTTTGGAACATCAGGCATAAGGGGTAAACTCGGCGAAAATATAACCCTTGAGCTTGCAGTAGATGTTGGAATGGCAGTTTCCACCTACATTGGTGGGAAAGGATGTAAAGTTGTAATTGGTTATGACACACGAACATCCAATGAAATGATTGAAAGTGCAGTTGTTGCAGGACTTCTTCAGGGAGGTTGTGATGTACTGCGCCTTCACATGGTACCAACACCCCTCGTTGGATATGCTGCAATGAAACTGGGTGCAAATGCTGGTGTGATGATAACTGCTTCCCACAATCCACCAGAGTACAATGGAATAAAGCTCTGGAACCCTGACGGCATGGCCTACAAACAGGATCAGGAAAGGGAAATAGAAACAATAATCCATGAAAAAAGCTTTAAAAAAGCTTCATGGGAAGATGTCGGTAAGATCGTAGATATATCCTACATAACAGAGGAATATATAAAGGATATACTGGATCACGTTGACATAAAACCTGGTATCAAGGTTGTTGTGGACTGTGCAAATGGTGCAGCATCCCATCTTTCACCACTAATTCTCAGAAAGGCAGGCTGCTCCGTTGTAACCTTAAATTCACAGCCCGACGGATTTTTCCCAGGTAGAATGCCTGAACCTTCAGCCCAGAATCTCCAGGAACTTATGAAGGTTGTTAAAGCCACAGGTGCAGATATTGGAATTGCACACGATGGTGATGCAGACCGAATGATCGCTGTGGACGAACAGGGACGTATATCTGACTTTGACAAGTTGCTGGCCTTAATATGCTATGAAATGGGAGGTAAGGTTGTTACAACTGTTGATGCATCCATATGCACAGATCGCTGCATAGAAAAGGTTGGTGGAGAAGTTATAAGAACTAAGGTGGGTGATGTTCATGTTGCAGAGGCTGTTGAAGCCGAAAATGCATCATTTGGAGGAGAACCTTCAGGTACGTGGATCCACCCTGACTTCTGCATGTGCCCTGACGGAATACTGTCGGCACTGCGAATCATAGAGATCGTTCAAAAACACGGTGCCCTTTCAGAGCTTCTTGACTCAGTTCCAAGTTACCCCACCATCAGGGATAAGGTGAACTGTGACAACACCCAAAAAGGCATCATTATGGGCAGTGTGGAAACTGAACTCTCAAATCTCTTCAGTGATGTCCATGATGTAAATCGTATAGACGGTGTGAGAATTTCAATGAACGATGGAAGCTGGGTTCTTGTAAGACCCTCAGGTACAGAATCTTACATCAGGATCACCCTTGAGGCAGTTGATGAAGCCAGAGCCATATCAATCAGGGATAAATGCAGGGAATTTATAGGAGAGTTTTTATGAAGGCAATTCTACTCACAGCAGGGGAAGGCACAAGGATGCGGCCCCTCACCATCACAAGGCCTAAAACCATGCTGAAAGTTGGTGGAAAACCCATACTCCAGTACAATGTAGAGGCATTAAAGGATGCTGGCGTGGATGAGGTGAGCATGGTTGTTGGGTACCATGAAGATGTGATAAGAAACCATTTTGGAGACGGATCCAAACTTGGAATTAAAATAAACTACATAACCCAAAAAGAAAGACTCGGAACAGCCCATGCAATAGGGCAGGCATCAAAAAGCTTTGAAGAAGAGTTTTTAGTCCTGAATGGAGATATACTGGTTGAACCAAAACTTTTAAGAGATTTGATAGAACGCTACAACATGGGTGATGCAGATTCCATCCTCGCCTTAACAGAGGTTGATGATCCATCATCATTTGGAGTTGTTGAACTTGATGGTGATATCATAACCAGAATAGTTGAAAAACCATCCCCTGGAGAGGCACCAAGTAATCTGATAAATGCTGGAATATACCTCTTCAGCCAGGACATCTTCCAGGCCATAGAAAAAACAGGAAAATCCAAGAGGGGAGAGTACGAAATAACAGACTCCCTTGAAATCCAGATGTCCCAGAAAAAGAGGGTTGTGGGACTTAAATCCAACTACAAATGGGTGGATATTGGAAGGCCATGGGAACTTCTGGATGCAAATCAGCACTTTTTAGAGGATCTTGAAACCCATATCGAAGGGGAGGTTGAAGAGGGGGCTACTTTACACGGACCAGTGTTCCTTGGAAAGGGAAGCATCATACGGGCAGGAAGCTACATCATGGGACCTGTCTACATTGGTGAAAACTGTGATATCGGCCCAAACAACTACCTGAGAAAACACACGTGTATCTGTGACAATGTGAGCGTTGGAAATGCTGTTGAAATTAAAAATTCCATTATAATGGACGGCACCAATGTTAACCATCTTTCATATGTTGGGGATTCCATCATAGGAGCAGACTGCAATGTTGCAGCCGGTACAAACATTGCAAATCTCAGATTTGATGATGGACACGTTAAGATAATGGTTAAAGGAAATAAAGTTGACTCTGGAAGACGTAAATTTGGAGTTGTCTTTGGAGATGGTGTTAAAACAGGTATAAACTCCAGCTTCAACCCAGGAGTTAAGGTTGGTGTTAACTCCCGCATAGGATCAGGAGCAATTATCTACAGTGATGTGGGCTCAAACAAGATAGTTCTACCACGCCAGGAACATGACGTTCTTGAGTACAGGGAATAACTACCTTGAATAAGGATTTAAAGATATTGATCTGTTGTTTGACATATCATATGATACATCCTCATTTAAAGATCTATTAACTGTAACCCTTTATTTTTTTATTTTAATTCAAACCATGTTCTTATGTGGGGCCAAAATCTTATTTTATATGAAATTAAAAAAGGTAAGTACTGTTAAATAAGAATAACCTTTATAAAACTTTAAAAGGGAAATGGAAATGATTCATACAAGTGTTAAAATATTTGAAGGTGCAATAATAACCAAAAACGTTGAAATAGATGAAAAATCATCAGTATGGTTCAACGCAGTTCTCAGAGGAGACATAGAACCAATAAAAATTGGAAAATCTTCCAATATCCAGGACAACTGTGTACTTCACTCCTCCAAGGATCATCCCCTTGAAGTTGGAGACTTCGTTTCTGTGGGACATTCAGCTGTACTACACGGATGTAATGTTGAAGAAAATTCTCTCATAGGTATGAACGCCACAGTACTCAACGGCGCAGTTATCCATAAAAACAGTATTGTGGGAGCAGGCGCTCTGGTTACAGAGGGTCGTGAATTTCCTGAAGGCAGTTTGATACTGGGAGTACCTGCAAAGGCTGTTCGAAAGCTTCAAAAAGAGGAAATAGATGAAATTAAGGATAATGCTATGAGATACGTTGAAATGGCAGATTCCTCATTCTATGATTGATGGTTAAATTTAAAATTAAGTTTAATTCAGGATTTAGATCAAAATTTTAATGGTTGAAGTTTCAGTTAGGATTTAATATGGAAGTTTTGATTTATGATTTATGGAAGTGATGCACATGATTAAACCACGAAAAGTTGTGGAAGAACTTGACCCCTATATTCCAGGAAGATCAATTGATGAAATAGCATCGGAGTATGGTGTTGAGCTTGATAAGATAATAAAACTTGGATCCAATGAAAACCCCATGGGACCCTCACCCCAGGCAGTTAAAGCCATTGCAGAGAACCTGAATCTTATAAACCAGTATCCTGAATCAGACCTGCAGGACCTACTCGAGGATATAGCAGAATATTCAGGTGTTTCACCATCAAACATCATTGCAGGTGGAGATGGTGCTGATGAAATCCTTGATGTTCTCGGCAAGACATTTGTTGATGAAGGAGATGAATTCATAGTTCCACTACCGTCTTACATGTACTACGAGTTCACACTGAAGATCCATGGAGGAGTGCCTGTATATGCAAGGTGGAATATTGAAGAGAATGTTCTGGATGTGGATTCTGTTCTTGAGGCCATCTCTCCTCGAACCAAACTGATATTCCTCTGTACACCTAACAACCCCACAGGCGGACTCATATCTAAAGGGGATGTTGAAAGAATCCTTGAGGCAACAGAGGCAATAGTTGTTGTGGATGAAGCCTACTTTGAATTTTCAGAGGTGAACAACGTGGAACTCCTTGAGGGCCATCCAAACCTCTTCATACTCCGAACCTTCTCAAAGGTCATGGGACTTGCAGGTATGAGAATAGGCTATGGAATAGCCAATCATGAGTTAATAGAGTACATGTACAGGGTTAGACCAGTGTTCAGCATCACAAAACTCTCACAGGTCGCTGCAAGGGCCACATTGAAGGATAAAGAGTACATCAGAGAATCCACAAAACTCAGCATTGCAAGCAGAGAGTACCTTTACCACGAGATGTCCAAATTCAAAACCTTAAGGGTTTTTCCATCCAAATCCAACTACTTACTGGTTGATTTACACAAAACAGGTATGAAAGCCAAGGATTTAACAACAGCCCTTATGAAGAGGGGAGTTATTGTCAGGGACTGCACTTCCTTCAAGGGTCTTGATGAGTACTGGATAAGGGTCAGTGTTGGGACCATGGAAGAGGATGAAAGGTTCATAGAGATACTAAGGGGAATAGTTGAATAGTTGGAGGTTTAAGATCATGTCAGCAGGTGAAATTGAAATAGGCAGCATTCTTGTATCCTCAATAGAGTATCCAGGAAACCTTTCACTGGTTGTTTTCACAGCAGGCTGCATGTTATGCTGTCCCTACTGCCACAACCCAGACCTCATAGTTGGGGGAGAAACTGTAAAAACCCATGAAATACTCCAAAAGATCGATGAATCCCTTGATTTTATTGATAGCCTCGTTGTAACAGGCGGAGAACCTTTGATGCAGTACGAAGAGGTTTTACACGTCATTAAATATGCAAAATCTAAGGGTTTGAAGGTTAAACTTGATACAAACGGTTACTTCACTGAAAGGCTGCATGAAGTTCTTGAATGGGTTGACTACGTTGCACTGGATGTTAAAGCACCCTTCAACAAGTACAAAGATGTTATTGGGGATGAAATAGGGCAGAATGTTCGGGAGAGCATAAATTTATGCCGTGAATCTCCTGGCACGTGGCTTGAATGCAGAACAACCTACGTTCCAGGAGTTCTAAGTCCGGAGGATGTTGTTGAGATTGGCAGGAGCATAGACTGTGATGAGTACACAATCCAGCAGTTTAAAAACAAGGTGGTTCTGGATGCCAAGCTTGAAGAAACCAGAAATCCAACCCGTGCAGAGCTCATGGAGATTGGAAAACAAGTTAAACCATACCTGGACAGGGTTAAAATAAAAACATCTGAATTTGGTGATGAAATCGTTGATTGAGCTATGTTTCACCTTAAGGGATACTTCGATTTGACATCGTTGAATTTTTTTTGTAAAGGTAACTAACGTTAATATTTGTTTGGTAATGTTAATCATGAATTGGAGGGTTTTAAATACCGATTTTACTATTTGGAAGTCGTCACGTTGAACTTATAACTGGAAAGAAGACAACAACCATCAGGAAGCTCTGGAAAAAGCCTTTGAATCCCGGTGACAGACTGCACTGTTACTGGAACCTGGTTTCCAAGGAGAGAAGGAAGCTCTTTGAAGCAAAGGTCACTGATGTGGAAGTTGTGGAGTTCAAGGACCTGATAACCAATAATTCGCTTGCCCGTGAAGAGGGTTTTGAGAGTGCAGCTGAACTTGAAGCAGATTTCAGGAGAACTTACCCTGATGACACAGCGAACGGATCCCTCTTCCAGGTCATACGGTTTAAAAAACTCCCTGTAGATGAATGGGAGGGTAAAAAGATAGATGAAAAGGCCATGATAACCAAGAGGGCAGATATACTCTTTGACGTGGGTAAGTTCAAAAAGTCGGTTGTATGCTACACTGCAGCATTGAGGATAGACCCTGATGATGTTTACCTCCTGAACAAGAAGGGAGATAACCTTTCAAGACTTGGAAGGTTCCAGGAAGCAATTGAATGCTACAATAAGGCCCTGGAAATAGATCCCAGCAACGAGTTCATCTTAAACAACAAGGCCATAGCCCTTTTAAACTCCAACAAACCAGAAGAAGCATTGAAAGCCAGTGATAAAGCCCTGAAAATTGATGGGGAGAATGTTGTGGTTCTCTACTGGAGGGGTTTCATCCTGGAAATGCTTGGAGATTTCCCAGGAGCACTGAATTGTTACAACAGAATAATTAGGTTGAACCCAGAAGATCCTGAGGTCTGGAATGCCAAGGGCAACATACTGTCTGAAATGAACAGAACAGAGGAAGCAATTGAATGCTACGACAAGGCCCTGGAGCTCTGTCTTGATGAAGAGCCAGATGCTTCAACCTGGAACCGTAAGGGAAATGCCCTGCTGGAACTTGGACGTTTTCCCGAAGCTGTGGAATGCTACAGCGAAGCTGCAAAGCTCGACCCTGAAAATGATGTGATCCTAAGCAACAAGGGCGTTGCCCTCATGGAGCTTGAAAAATTCCAGGAAGCTGTGGAATGCTTCAAAAAAGCTGTACTCCTGAATCCCACCAATGATGATGCCAAGATACTGCGGGACGAGTGTCTGGAGAATCTTTGAGTCATTAAAAGGGTTACATGCATCCAATTAAACATTAAAAGCTGGTTTAAACCTTGATGTTGAATCCCAGATCAACTTCACTTGCAGGTTTACCTCCCCTAACTCCCCAGTTTTCTAAAGGAGGTTCCAACAACACCACTGTGATATCATTTCCATCGATACCCGGATTTTTAGTTAATTTATCATTTATTAACCTGTAAAGTTCTTTTTTGGCTTCAGCAGATCGTCCACGGAACATGTTTATCTCGATTAAAGTGACCTTGTCTGTTTTGGTTTCTGGAAATTCAAAGTTGGTATTATCCAGTTCATATAACCTCTGAAACCTATCATGATCAGGGATTTTAATTGATTCCACCAGTGCCTCATGAACACCGTCCAGCACTGCCTTTTTATATTCCTCTGATTTTCCTTTTATAATTTCTACTTTAACAAGTGGCATTTTCTTAACTTCCGATATTTAGTTTTAATATACAAATTGTTTTATCATATAAGACTATTTTAATATTGCTTTATTAAATTAAGGATCGTTAATTCAGAGAGGGAGAATTAAATGGAGTTATGGAATAGATACGAGCATATATTATCTTAATTATGCCCCCATTATGTTTTAAATGGACATATTCACTTTTTTTGTAAAAAAACTCATTAATATCCGGATTAATAATCATTTAGTAATTTTAATTTCTTTAATATCTTCATAAAATTTATTAGAATAGTTTTATATATTATTAATTGGTACAATGGGGGTAATATTTTGAGTGAAAAGGCTAGAATTGATAATTGGAGTGTAAATCCAGTTGCTGAAAAACGTCAAAAATGGATTAAAAGGCTTACTATTATTGTAGCAATATGGGGAGTTTTGAGTCTTTTATTTTCATCTATGGTATTTGGAGTAATTTTTATTCTATTTGCATTATTGATTCGTGTATTTAGAAGTTTCATGGTCATATATGCGCTTGGAGTTGTTTTGTGGATTTTAGCATTGATACAATTATTAACTGCAACGGGTTTTATTAATATTGGATTTGCAGAAGGTGTTGCTCAAGGAACTGAATTGATTATAATTGCAATTGCTAACTTTGCAATTGGAGGATTGATTATTTATAAAACAAGGAAATTAGAATAGGTTTAGATTTAGAAAAGGAATTAATAACTAGTTTGACTATTTACTCTCCCATCTTTTATTCCCCCATTTTTCAGCGATTTTCACGTGCTTCCTCAGGGCTGATCCTCCTTCCATCACAGTAAAACTGGGATATTATTCTTCTAATTCCCATGTCATCTCCAGGAAATGCTTCAAACCTGTTCAAAGCCCGGATCAGTACAAATTCGGCTGTCCAGAGTCCGATTCCCCCTATTTTACAGAGATCATTAATGATTTTATCAGTGCTTTCGTATGCTTTGAACTTCTCAAGGTTCAGATCTCCACTTTCCACAGCTTTAGCTAATGGTAGAAGTGTTGAAGGTCAAGATCCAGATTAAAAATCTTTTTAACAGTATTTAACGCTAATTTGGAATCATCATCTGTAATTTCATCGTCAGATTGAAGGGTAAGAAATAACTCAGATTCCTTAACTCCTCCCTTTGATTCCAATTCAAGGATGATTGGCTTATTTTTTACCATTATTAATTGTTTAAATCTTTTATTCTCATAGGAATAGGGTTGTTACCTGAAAAAACTTGCAGGCTTATTTCGAAGTTGAAGGGTGGAACGGGTTTGATTGTGAAGTTCATGGTTTTTCTGTTAGAATTTATATTTCAATCAAGATTTATAGTGATGGAAAAATTTAGGTAATATAAAGTTCAAATAAATAACATAAGGGGTTGATTGTATGCCAGATCTTGGACCAATGGGACGTGGTGGAGCTAGAAGAAGAACCAGAAGAAGAATGACAGCCATGAATGAAATGACTAAAGAACAGCCTGAAGAGGTGGTGCAGCCAGAAAGTTCTGATAAATTGGAAAAATTAGCTAAACTCTTGAGAGATAAGGGAGTTATCACCGAAGAGGAGTATAACTTACTATTTGGATAATTTATTTAATTTAAATATTTTTTTTATGTGAACCGTTCTGCAGCTTGGCACTATTAAATCGTAGATACACCCATACAAAATTCTAAACTGATTTTTATATTTATTTCCAGTAGCTCTCACTCAATTGAATTTAAGAGTGGCTTAACATACTAACTTCCTTAAAAGGAGCTGTAATATTATGAGGGTAAGTGTTACTGAAATGGATGAAGATGGGGGAGTTTTCCATAATTTAGGAGTGTTTAAGAAACATGAGAATCTGATTGTTTTCCCATATACACCGAGTTTGAACTTTTCCATGAAGAAATGGAACTTAGATTAAGATGCCTGAGGAATGTGGTTAACGAGGTTTAGAAGAACTGTGGGGATCCTCCTGAATTCATGGGGCATGAGGAATCCCACCTTAAAGCCCTTGAATCTGATTTAAAGGGTTTGATTGATTTTAAAGTCCAGACAACACTGGAATCCTTCAATGAAAAACCAGAGGAAATGAGGGCAGCTAAAAAAATCATTCCAGAGCTGGACGAAGAACCCATACAGTACCTGATTGGGTTATAGCTGAGGCAAAATAACCCTGAATCTTTAGATTTATTATTGAATATCATTTTGATTTGATAACATTAAAAACAAGTGAAAGAGGCGTTTCAGGAGCTAAAAATGGAATTTGACGATTTTAAGCCGTTCCCAAAATATAAGTTAGAGCAGTGATAAATATTGTACCATGACTAATTGGGGGTGAGAATGTTGACCTGGGTGAATTACTTGCTTTACCTTATAGGTATACTAATGGTAATAATGGGGATAATGGCATTTGCAAACAAACCAATAGAGTACACACCAAAAGAACCAGCCTGGCATGCGGCTGTAAAAGTCATATTTGGAATTATAATCCTTTACCTTGGATACATCGTTGTCTAGGATGGGTTCCAGCATTACCCTCTCTCTCCAATACAAAGATATCCCTATTTTTTATTTTTTTTAAAGTTTTAAATCCTGTTTTTATCAGCACATGGGTACAACCTAAAAGCTCTGGAATCTGATCGCAATGGTTTGAATGATTTTGATGTTTAAAAAAAACTTTGAAATCATTTAGTGGGGTTCCCATGATACTAAGAAGCTTGAAGAAACAATTCCAGAAAACAGTTTGTTACCTAAATGGGGATTGGAATATTTTAGGATATAAAAATAATGAAAAAAACAATATTTTACCATAAAATTAGAACGGGCCCGACGGGAATTGAACCCGCGGCAACTTGGTTAAGAGCCAAGCGCTCTGCCAGACTGAGCTACGGGCCCTACAAATGCCTGGCTGAAAATTGAACTGGAGTCATTGACTTGATGTGCCTCCACAGAACCAGGGTAGTAAATGGTTTGTATACCACAATAAAGTGTCTTATTAAAGGTACTTAAATAGTTTTTGGCATTTTTATAAGATTCAAGATATGGAGTTTACTTTTTAGGTTTAGAGTAATAATTAACAGCTTAGAATGCAACTCTAAAAGTCATATTTGAAATTATGATCATTTACCTTGGATATATCGTTGTTTAGGGGGAGTTTCAGGGAATGATATCTCTCCAGGAGGTAATTTCTATTGGTTTTTTCTATTTTTTTTAAATTTTAATTTTAGCATCAGCAATTTCTCATGAATTAATTTTAATAGAAAATGTTCATTAGATCATGAATTGATGTTCAAAAAATTTCATTCCAACATCCAGAATATAGTGGACTTCGTAATATATAGATTTAACGAAATAAATAGGTGTAATTATCCACATTTACAATAAAAAAAAAGAATAGGTGTAGATCTGCTATTCGATTTTTTTAATTCTTTCAGTGGTCACAGTTTTTTCTACACACTTTCCATCACTATCATATTTAACAACAGTTACCTCTTTTTCGGTTTCAGTAGAATCAACGGTTTCTGTATCATCTTCAGTGGCTTCAGTAGTTTTAGTTTCTTCTTTAGCCTTTAAAAAGTCATAATAGCTATTTGCTGTCCTAGAACCAAAGTAAAAAAGGAGTACCGCAGCTACCAGAGCAGTGAAGCTGGTAACAACTGTTTCTGAAAGGGCAACTGTTTGAGGAATCACCTGCACGATAGTTTGATTGGCTGTCTGATTTAGCACAGCAACTCTGATGATGTATTACCCGTTAGTTGGAATTGTAGAATCCCTTGGAATGCCAGTGTAGGTAAAAGACCCAAATAAACAACCAATATGGACACAGTTATGGATTTCCTCATCTCATTTTCATTACTTCCAGGAAGGGCCCTATTAATCCGTAAAACACCAAAAAAGGCAATAATTCCCATTACGACCACTGAAAATGGCACGAAAGCAAAATTCTTTAAATAAAATGCCAAAAAAATTCCAAATCCAAGAATAGATATTATTAAAACAGCCATATAAAGCATTAATTTATACGCTTTCCCATCATCAGGATCATGAGCATCAACTGATGATTTCTTAGGGTTCGGATCATTTGTCAAAATGTCACCTCCCTACTTCAACTGATATATTATATGTCTGATATTATTTAAATATGTCAAAATTAGTGAATTTAGATCCTTAGATATAGATGTGACAGTCCATTTAGACAAGTTTCTCAATTTTTTTAAATTTAGTTTTAAAAATTTAGATTCCCAGGGGATCCAGAAAACCTTCATTTCATGACTTCAGCACATTTTCATCTTCAATTCAACTAATCATTTTTAATCCTCAAAAACCTTGAATTAAATGCAACTATGATGGTACTTACAGACATGAGTATGGCTCCTGCTGCAGGTGTTAAGAGAATTCCATAGCCGTAAAGAATTCCAGCTGCAATTGGGATTGCAAAAATGTTGTACCCTGTTCCCCATACCAAATTCTGCACCATCTTGCTGTAGGTGGACCTTGCAAGTTTTACAGTGTAAACAACATCAAGTGGGTTGCTTCGAACGAGAACAACATCAGCTGATTCAATTGCAACATCCGTACCTGCACCAATTGCGATACCCACATCGGCCTGTGCAAGTGCAGGGGCATCGTTGATACCATCACCTGTCATTGCAACAACTGCACCTTCAGATTGAATTTCCCGGATTTTCTCTGCCTTCTCCTGGGGCAGTACTTCTGCATAATAGTTATCAAGCCCAATTTCCTTTGAAACCCACTCTGCAACCTCTTTTTTATCCCCTGTAATCATTATACAACGAATTCCCATGTCTTTGAGCTTTTTTACCGCTTTTCTTGATTCTTCCCTGATAACATCTGCAAGTGCAACTGCACCCATAATTTCTCCTTCAACAACCACAAACACAATGGTTTTACCCTGTGATGAGAGTTCATTTACCTTCTCATTTGGAACATCAATCTTGCGTTGGGTTAAAAATCCCGGGCTCACCACTTCAACGAGTTTTCCATTGATCCTGCCTTTAACACCTTTTCCAGGGATGGATCTGAAATCATGAACTTCACGGGTTTCCACTGCAGATTTTGCAAATCCCCTGGCAATTGGATGCTCAGAGTATGATTCCAGGGAGGCAGAATAGTTTAAGATATCCTCTTCACCATACTCCGGACTTAAGGCAACAACATCGGTTATACCGAACCTTCCCTCGGTAAGTGTACCTGTTTTGTCGAAGACAACTGCATCAACACCCCTGGACATTTCAAATGAGGCACGATTTCTTATTAAAAGACCATTTTTGGCAGATAATGCTGTTGAAACTGAAACTACCAGAGGTACTGCCAATCCCAGCGCATGGGGGCATGTGATAACCATTACAGTTACAGCCCTCTCAAGTGCAAATTCAAAACCAAAATTCGTGGCCAGTAACCATATTAAAAGGGTTAAAAATCCTCCAGTAAGAGCCAGTACAGTGAGTGCTGTTGCAAAACGATCTGCAAGGTTCTGAGTCTTTGATTTGCTGGCCTGTGCTTCTTCTACAAGATTTATAACCTGGGATAAGAATGAATCCTTTCCTGTTTTTCTGATTTCCACTGTGACGGATCCCTCTCCATTGATTGATCCACCTATGACCTCAGCACCAGTTTCCTTAAAAACAGGTTCTGATTCGCCTGTAAGCATTGATTCGTCAATGGAAGTCTTTCCCTCAATAACTTCCCCATCTGCAGGGATCTTTTCACCGGGTTTGATTATCACCCTGTCTCCCAAGGTCAGATCATCCAAGGGAACATCCATCGTGCTTCCATCAGGCATTAACATGTGTGCATGTGATGGCATGAGTTTTACAAGTTCTTCAAGTGATCTTGAAGCACCCATCACTGATCTCATCTCAATCCAGTGCCCCACAAGCATGATGTCAATCAACGTTGCAAGTTCCCAGAAAAAGACCTCACCTGCAAGCCCAAAAGTAACTGCACTGCTGTATAAATAAGCACTTGTAAGGGCAACAGAAATTAGAGTATCCATTCCAGGAGTTTTGATCTGACTGAAAAATCCTTTAAAAAATGGGTAACCACCGTAAAAATAAACAATTGATGATAAAACAAAAAGAAGGTACATATCCCCTGCAAATCTGATGGATTCACCTAAACCCAATAATTCCTGAATTGTAGGTGATAAAATAAGGATAGGTATGGTTAGGATCAAGGATATCCAGAATCGTTTCTTTAAATCCTCAATCATGCTAGAATGGACATGTTCTCCTTCCATCCTATGTTTTTCAGTTAATTCCTTTCCACACACGACACATTTACCCTTTTCATGGGCTTCATGGTCATGATTCATTTCATGATGAGAACCATGATTAATTTCAATCCCCCCACAAAAATCATAACCTCACTTGATGAACTGGATAATGATAATATTTTCAGGGATCCTGATACATTCCAATCCTTGAAAGGTACTGAATAGGAGTAGTTCCAAAAAAGCGTTTCATCGGGTTTTAAAGACTTAAAAGCTGATCTAATAAAATAAAAAATGAAGGGAGATTTTATTCAAGTTCCAGTTTAATGGCTCCAACCATAGGTGCCAGGTAGTTGTAGAGTAAAGCCACTATTGCTGCCCCAACAAAGGTCAGGATAAAGGTCATTATTGGCCAGATTATAATCAGATACAGGGCCCCCATGGCAGAGATGGAACCGGCAACAGAATTTACAACAGCTGTGGTATTGTTGTTCAAACTAATTATGAATGTACTGAGGTTGTACAAGGCTGCATATCCGGCAATAAAATATATTATTCCCATTATAAAGGTCAAAATCGCCGAGATCAGCGCTATTATCACTGAAAAATCAAACACTGGTATTGATTTTATTTTTTTAATTTCTCCCATATTTTTACCCCCAATGATATGTTATTATTTATTATGAAGATTCTAACTTAAGTTATTTTCTATATTATCTTAATAACTGGGATAAAATATGAAGGATGTTCAAGTATCACATGAAAAAAATGTGATTATACCCATCAAAGACCATAATAACATGTTAAACTTTCAGTGCCATGTTTTCCTGGAAACATCAGGGTAATACTGTTTTCTTTGATATTCCAAATGAATTGAAGTATCAGCATATTTTTTTTTGAAATAATATTTTATTTAAAAGATTAGTGGTATCAGCGAAGATGAGGTTATCTCAGGATCTGAGAACACCCTCTGACCCTCCATGTTGATTGCTTTGCATCATGTATTCTAAAAAAATAGTTGTAAAGCCCAACCTTGCCAGTTGGAGCTTACAGTTTTTAATCCTTCATTAACAGCATCATTATTCCGGTTATTATAAGCCATATACCAATTAATGCCCCCAAAACCGTAGGGTTGGCTATGAAAGTTCCTACGATTATGTAGATTACACCCATGATTATGGCTATTACTCCATTCCATCTGCTGCCGCTAGTTTCTGAAATTAGTCCCATGATACCTGCAATAATCAGGAAAAAGCCCGCAAGCCAGATTAAGAAGCCGGCAAGCCAGCTGAACAGCCCAGGATTAACTATGAATCCTATACCCAGGAACATGGCTATAATTCCTAAAATTAGTTCCAAAATCCCCAAAACTGCACTCTCACCTATTTCCATTGTTCCGCTTAGTACAAGACCAATACCCAGGATCAGGACTATGAATCCCGTCACCAAGCTAAATGGGATTACTCCCAGCACTGGAAAGGCCAGAACAACCAGACCTAAAATAATCAAAGTTAATGCACTAGCCATTTTTTGCATATCTATCCACTCCACTCTTTAAACTCATTTATATATTAAAAATTGTTTAATAGCCCCTAACGTATTAATTTTGTTGTTTTTTTCCTTGAGGGTATGAATATACTGGTGACAAACCCCAAGAAGAAGATCAGTGCCAGCACATTGAAGGTCATCTGCATAGCTGAGCTTATGGTGGAATCCACCATCTGGGTGACCTGAGGAACCAGATTGGCAGGTATGTTCTCAGGACTGGTTGTTTGCATCTTTTCAACGTAGTCGAATAA